>JAVBUU010000135.1:0-4695 GCA_031555005.1 Opitutales bacterium
TGGCAGACCGGCAACACGCCGTGCACGGCGACCTCGGCGTTGCGGAGCATGGCGAGCGCGACGGATTTATCGTTTTCGCTGGCCGCCGGATCTTTCAAAATTTCGGCGACTTGCGCGAGGTGCGCCGGCCGGAGCATAAACGAGATGTCGTGAAACGCTTGATTGGCGAGAAGCGTAATACCCTCCGGCGCGACTTTCAGAATTTTTTTGCCCTCAAATTCGACGACCGAAACGTGGTCGCGCGTGAGGAGACGATATTGCGTTTCGTCTTTGCCGAGGGGAAACGTGTCTTGATACGTGAATGCGGGTTTTGCCATGCCGGTAAACGTAGGCGGGAACATTTAACAATCAATATCAGACATCGGTCGTTCGAGTTTCCGGCGACGCATGCGACGGAAAACTGAATGTGTCTGAAGTCCGATGCACAAAAATCGGGCGGTACGAAAACCGCCCGAACCCGCAGATAAGAAAGTCTGCGCTACGTTGCCGGCTATTTCCCGAGCGCCTCGTGTACGGCTTCCTCGATTAGTTCTCCGTATAAGTGTTTTTTCAAAACATTACCGTCCGGTCCGAGCAACCAAACGGAACCGGTGCCGATTTCGGAATCCCAATCGTCCAATTTCAACGTGTTTTCTTCGGACCAAAATCCGTGCGAACCGGGAACATTCTTTTCCTTGATATATCGCCGCGCGAGTGCCGGGTTTTTGTCGGCGTTAATGCGCAAGATTACGAAATCGCCGTTATCTTTGTATTTTTCGCCAAGAGCTTGAAGCCCGGGCAATTCTTCACGAGTCGAATGATATTTTGCCTGCCAAAAATAAACCAAAACGTATTTTTCTTTGTATTCCGAAAGCCGCCGCGTTTTGCCGGAATCGTCTTTGAAAATAACATCCGACATCGGTTCGCCGACTTTGTTTTTTTCGATGTCCGTCAAAACGATTTCGCCGATATCCTGCGCCTCGTCCATGCATTCTTTGCCGGCGTCCAACACGATTTCGACAACTCGGCGTCCCCGAATGTAACCTAAACCGAATTCCACTCCATATTTTCCCGGCATCACATTTTCGATGCGGAACGTGCGGTCGGGATTGATAAAGAAATCTTGGTGCCGCGTCTTTTTATCCGCCTTATGCCATCTAAGATCGCGCTGATCTTTTTGCTCCGGCGTCAGACCTTTGTCCCCGCGCTCGTCCGTGCCGGGCTCCCAAACGTCGTCTTCCGGTTTTTCCGGCAACTCCGATGCCTGTTCATCTTCGACCCATCGAATATCACCGCCGCCGGCCTGATCCATTCGTTTATCCAATTCCGGAGACACAATGATTTTGCCGATTACCGGCCGTCCGATTCCGCCGAGGCGGACATTGCTTGCACCCTTGCCGGCAGGGATGTAAATTTGCTCTGCTCGATTGGTTAGGCTTTCATCTCTAATCCACCCGAGTTTCGGAACGGCATTTTTTATTTCAAAAAAACCTTTTTCATCGGCAACTGCCGAAGCGTTCCAACACATGCCTTCGGTCTTCTCCTGCGCACCGTCGCAAGAAATTAAACGCGACAGCGACCTGTAGGTTACTTTTGCGCCGGCATTGGGTTTGGTTCCGGCAAACGCTCTGCCGGTGATGCGCTCCCACGGCGAAAGCACGACAGGCTTGCCCGAAGTTAAATCTTTTGAACTTACATTTGCCCAACCGCCGGTCGGGTGTCCGATCATCAGGCGAAATGCTTTATCGCAGGGCGGAATCGTAAGCACGCCGGCGGAATCGGTTTTCATGAAATTTCTTTCGGGTTCGGAATACCAACTTTCCTCGCATCTTCCGTTTTCAATCGTCACGAATGGCGGAAATCTGCCTTCAAACGTGACAAACACAATACTCGCATCGTTCACGGCGTTGCCGTCGGCACCTTTGATCGGAATCCGCAACGCAGTTCCTTTTTTAAGTTTTACCGTAATTTCATGTGTCTTGCCGTCCGGCACGATTCTTTCGGAATCCGCCGTGTAATAACCGGGAGCCGAAATACGGTATAAATAGGCCTTTGCCGACCGATGAAACTCGTTGGAAAACGTCCCGTCTCTCTTTTGCTTCAACTCGCTGTATCCGTAATAACCTCTCCGGTTCCCGCCCCAAGACACATATTCCTGCGTGGGCGAATGCCTTTCCGGAAAAACAGCGCCGCGATCAACTTCATAATTTTTTACAGGTTCGCCGGAATCCGCGTCGATGATCGTGCAAACCACTTTTGTCGGCGGAATCATGACGATTTTATTTTCTGCGCCGGCTTTCAGCGGAAAATCGCGCAACGACATGTAACCTTCGCGCTCGAATCCGAAATATACTTCGTCCTCCGGCGCATCTTTAAATTCGAAGCGACCGTTTTTGTCCGAGTGAAAAACATTTCCTCCAAGCATCCAACATTGCTCGCGCCACCCATCTACGCAGATCCAATTATTCGGAAGCGGTTCGCCTTTTTCATTCACGATAATGCCGGTAATTGTTTTTGCCGGTTTCAAAATAATTTCGACGCCGGTTTTCGCCTCCAAAAGCGAATACTCCTTCCACTCCGGCGCGTAACCTTTGAGCTTCACGCCCAAGGGTACTTTGTACCAATTACCGATTGTATAACAAAAACGCCCTTGTTCGTCAGTCTTCCGAGGCGGGATTTCATTTGTTGATTCGCCGCCGCCGCCGAGAATAACGAGGACTCCCGGCATCGGTTTTCCGTCGGAATTTTTGACGATGCCGGAGACGCGCATGCCTTGTTGTAAGACGATTTTTGTTTTGCCCGCATAAAAATCGTCCGTCGATTTTTTCCCTTCCGTACCAAACTCCTGCAAATCAAAAGAACCGCTGCCGGAATTATAATCGTAGTGATAGCCGCCGATACTGATGTTTTGCGATCCGGCGAACATCTTATCGCACGTCCAAACGCCGTTTTCGTCCGTCGTGAAAAATTCGCCGCCGATGCTGCGCTCTAACAGTCCCTTGGCGACATCGCCGGGGCGATACGCGCTGACATAAACCTTGGCACCGGCAATCGGTTTTCCGGCATCATCGACAACAACGCCGGTAACTTTCACGTCCGAATCGCGCACAAATTCCAGCTTACCGGCAAGCAACAACCGCGCCGCCGTTTTTGCTTCTTCGCCGCACAAATCGGACGCCTTAATTTTTCCGTCCTCGTCGATGAGCCACATCGACGGAATACCCTCGATGCCGTATTTTTTCACCGGTTCGCTCTTCCACGCCCCTTTTACCCAACCTTGCGTCCATGGCATTTTGTTTTTCGCGACATATTTTTTCGCTGTCTCGACGCTCTTGTCGATGCTCACGCTGAGCACGACGAAATTCTTGTCTTTTAATTCCTCGTGAACGGCACGCAGCGTCGGAATTTCGCCGATGCACGGCCCGCACCAGGTCGCCCAAAAATCGAGCAACACGTTTTTTCCGCGAAACTCGGAAAGTTTGTGTTCCTTGTTTTCGAAATCGACGAACGTAAAATCCGGCGCCGGATCGCCGAGGTCGAGCGGTTTTTTTTCGTCGGCACGCAGCGCGCCGGCGGCACCGGCAACGATGCCGGCAAGAACGCACGCGAACACCGCGCGCAAGAAGAGTAGTTTTTTCATCAGAAAACGAGAAGAAGTCCGCCGACAGGCATTTCAAAAAACGTGCGCCGGCGCGAATCAAAAACACGAATTAAATCTTGCGCCCTCTTTTTCAAAAACCAAGCTGCGCGGCTCGCTGAAAAAAAGCGCATTGTTCCCGTAGTTCAATGGATAGAACACCGGCCTCCGAAGCCGGGGATTTGGGTTCGAGTCCCAACGGGAGCACCATCGCCGGCGCCCCTGAGCGCCAAGGGCTTTTTTTATGCCTCCCGCAAAGAGAAATCCGCGCCGTCGCCGGAACGCGGGGAAACCCGCGCGGCGCCGGCTTACTTGCCGGGCAAAAGCATGAAACACGCGCCGGCAATCAACGTCGGCAACAACGCGTAGAGAAATAATTTCACCGGCGAAATCCCGCCGTCGAAATATTTGCCCAAAATCGCCTGCCCCGCCGGATTCGGCGCATTCGCAATAACCGTCAAACCGCCGCCGGTCACCGCGCCGGCGAGCACCGCGTAATGCAGCCGCTCCACGCTCGCGAATGCTTCGCCGACAAGCAGATTTCCGGCGGCATCCGTCGTCGAAAACGACGACACCTGCGACGCCAAAAACGTGATCGCGGCATTGTCGTTAAATGACGTCAAAATCGTTGCGCCGAAAAATAGCGGCACCTCGGACAAACTTTTTAAAACAGGTCCGATCCACCAGCCTTGCAACCCGCCGTGAATGACGAGTCCGGCGAGAAAGAACCCGACCAGCAACGGCTCCCGCAAACGAATCGAATTTTGAAAACGCGCCGTTGCCGTCGCAAACGCAATGAAAAATAAAAATCCGCCGACAAATAACGCCGTGTGATGGTTCAACAACATCACAACCGTCCAAACCATAAAACCGATGTGCGCGAGCGTCACCCAAGCCGGCGCACGGTCGTCGTCGATTTCCGAAGACACCGGCAACAGCGCGCGCTGCTTCGCCGCGAGTCGCCCGAATTCGGTGCGAAAGAAAAAGAAAAAAAGCGCATTCGAAATGAAAATCGCGCTGAATGCCTTCCAGCCGAAATGGTGCAACATCGCCGGAATCGACCATCCCCACTTCGATGC
>JAVBUU010000183.1:0-11239 GCA_031555005.1 Opitutales bacterium
CGCCCCGGCCAACCGTCGCGCCTCGAAGCCACGTGCGAGCCGCATATCGTGATGTTCGACGAATTTGCCGGTTAAAACCCCGGCGCGATCTCAAAACACACGCCGGCATTAACGCCGGCGTTTTTTTATATCCGGTGCAGAAAAAGCAGCGAGGCCACCGAAAAGTAAATTACAAGCCCGGTGACGTCCACGATTGTCGCCACAAACGGCGCGGACGACGACGCCGGATCGAAGCCGAGTTTTTTCAGCAAAAACGGCATCAGCATCCCGCTCAGACTTCCCCACAAAACGACGCCGCCGAGCGACACGAAAACTGTCGCGCCGAGCAACAGCCAGCGGCCTTCGGTAACTTGATCGTTATGCAAATTGTAATCGGTGAAAAGCGACGAGTAGCGCGACAGAAATTGCCAGAGCGAAATGCGCAAAAATCCGACCGTTCCCAAAATCAGGCCGAGTGCGGCGCCGGTAATCAACTCGCGCCGCATGACGCGAAACCAGTCCGCCAATTTCACTTCGCCGAGCGCCATTGCGCGAATGACGAGGGTAGAGGATTGAGAGCCGGAATTGCCGCCGGATGAAATAATCAGCGGCACGAAAAGCGACAGCACCGTTGCCCGTTCGATTTCATTTTCGAAAAAGCCCATGGCCGTGGCGGTGAACATTTCGCCGACGAACAAGCACACCAGCCAGCCGGCGCGTTTTTTCAGAAGTTTTCCGAGCCCGACTTCAAGATACGGCTCATCGAAAGACTCCTGACCGCCCATGCGGTGAATGTCCTCGGTGGCTTCTTCTTCGGCAACGTCGAAAACGTCGTCCGCCGTGACGACGCCCACGAGAACGCCGGCCGTGTCGATTACCGGCAACATCGTGCGGTCGTATTTCTTCAACGTCGTGACAGCTTCTTCCCGAGGATCATTCACGTGCAACGCCACGAAGTTTTTGTCCATGAATTCCTCAATTCTGACCGTCAGCGGACGCAGCACAAATTCGCGCAAACGAAACCAGCCCGCCATGCGCATTTTTTCGTCCGCGGCAAAAATCACGTTTAAGTGATCAATCTCTTTTGCCGTCTCGCGCATGTGTTCAAGCGCTTCGGCGACCGTCCAATTCGGGCGCACGGCGAGAAAGCGCGTCGTCATCAAACGCCCCACGCTGTTTTCCGGATAACCGAGCAATTGAAGCGCGACGCGCTGCTGCTCCGGCGCAAGCAGCCCCAGGAGTTTGACGGCGTGTTCCGGCACTTCTTCGAGAAATGCCGTCCGGTCGTCGTCCGACATTTCATTCAGGATTGAGGCGACTTGCTGCCGCCCCAGTGCCTTGATTAGTTCAACCTGTTTATCATGCTCGAAGTATTCAAACACATCCGCCGCAATCGGCTTCGGCAAGAGTCGAAAACAAATTGCGAGTTCGCGCGGCTCCATGTCCGAAAACAACGCCGCGGAATCCGCCGGCGGCCAGTGCAGTATTCGGTTTCGAACACCGGCAAAATCGCGTGCGTCCACGAGGGACTTGATTTCTTCGGAAAGTGCCGGTGAACGCATGGCCGGAAATGGTTTTTGTGTACAACCGGTTTGCCCGGCGCGGACTCTTGTTAAACAAAAAAGTGAAAAACCGCAAAAAATTTTTGCGGTTAATGTCGTTTTCGTGCCTGCGATTCAACCGTTGCCGACCGTTCATAATCTTTAACGCTTGCCACGCATCGACCGAAAATTCTTTATGGAGCGTTACCGATGAACACAGAGTCGATCGACAAACTTCTTGAGAAAAAACCCGCTTTGCGCGGCGCGCGCGAGCAATTGGAGGCAATGACCACCGGCAGCTATTGTTTGCACCGCGGGTGGGGATTTGGTCAGATTAAAGGTTACGACGATGCCGCCAATCGTCTTCTGATCGACTTTCCGGAATGCGGCAAGTTGAAGCATCCGATGGACCCCGAGTTTTGCATCGGGAAGCTCGAAATTCTGCCCGCCGACAATATCCTCGTCCGCCAAAAAACGGAGCCGAAGGTTATTGAAAAACTCATCAAGGACGATCCCGCCGGATTGATCAAAGAGATGCTCAAAACAAATCCCGACCAGAGCATGTCCGGCACCGAAATCGAAATTACCCTCGGTCGTCTTATCGGCATCACGAAATATAAAAAGTGGTGGACCGCCGCGAAAAAAGTTCTCCAAAAAGATCCGCTCGTGGCCGTGCCGGTGAAGAAGGACGGAACTTACACGCTTCGCGAAGAAGAGGTTTCTCAAGAAAACGAAATTCTCGACGAATACTACCTCAACAAAAACCCGAAGAAAAAGATTCTTCTCGCCGAAAAGCTTTTCGAAGCTTCTCTGCGCGAAATCGAAAAAGCTGCGGCCGAGGATAAATCCGGTGCCGCCGAGCGCGTGAAATTCATCGAGGGCGACATTCACAAAATTTTCGACGAACTCACCGCGGCAATTAAATCCGCCAAACGTCTTTCCAAGGCGGAATGTCTGCACGGCATTTGGGTGCGTAACGATCTTTGCCGGCATTTGAAAGAAGATGTCGACCAGCTTGAGCCGACCTCGAAGAGCATCATCATCACATGCGACAACAACGGTCTCGCCGAACTCGCAAAAGAAATTCCGCAAACGCCGGCATACCTGAAACGCATTCTTGATTTGCTTACGCGGGTTTATCCGGATCCGCTCAAATGGCGCGAAATCATCATTGATCTTCTCCGCACCAGCACCGGCCGTTTCACGGCGGAGTGCGTGAACTTCCTTGTCGAACGCGATTGCGGCGAACTTGTAAGTACCAAGCTTGAAGAATGGCTCGGTGCGCAGGGGCTCCAAAGCTCGGTGCTCAGCTGGATCATCAAAAACCGCAATTCCGCAAAGCACGCGAAAATCGTGCGCCCGCTCATCCGCCATCAACTCCTTGCCTCGGCGTTTTATGCCGTCGATCGCGAAGCGCTTTTGGCAACGACGAATCGCCGCATTCAACTTGCGGAAGAAATTCATAACGACAAAGAGCTCATCACGGACCTTCTCGAAGACGCTTCTTACGAAGTCGCGCGCGACCTCGCGCAAGCGCTCTTGCTCAATCAAGGTTTCGAACCGCTCACGAAGAAATCAATTCTGGCGCGCTTTATTAAGCTTTATCCCGGCATTCAAAATCTCGTCGACAGCGGTGCCGAGCAATCCGAGCAACTGGTCGTTTCGCAATGGTCGCTCGACGAACGCAAACGCGAGCTCGAAGAAATCCTCAAAGTCAAAATTCCGGAAAACAAAAAGGCCATCGCCATTGCGAAGGAACACGGCGACCTTAAAGAAAACTCGGAATACAAGATGGCGCGCCAAGATCAGGAGACGCTCCTCGCGCGCAAAGCCCAACTCGAACTCGACCTCGTTCGCGGTCGCGTTACCGACTTTACGGACGCCGCGAAAGACGTCGTCGGCATCGGTTCGGTCGTCGATCTCAAAGACGGCGATTTGGACAAATCGGTTCGCTTTACGATTCTCGGCGCGTGGGACAGCGTTCCGGAAAAGAGCATTCTTTCTTACAAGACGCCGCTCGGACAAAAGCTTCTCGGCAAAAAAGTCGGCGACGTCGTGCAGACCGACATTGCCGGCAACATCGAAGTTTGGACTGTGCTCGGTATTGCGCGCTGGGTGGACATCAAAAAATAACCGGCAAAAAACCGGATTATTCCGGCAAACAAAAAAACGCTCCCGGCAAGGAGCGTTTTTTTTGTGCGAATATTTTGACGCCGGTTTTAATCCGCCTTGATGCCGGCGCGCGGGCGGACGAATTGATGCCTTTTGCTTGAATCGACGTTGGCGAAAAATTCCAAAAATAATTTCCCTTCCGGCGTCGTCGCGATACCGGCGGAAAGTGCGTCTGCCGCGTTTTTCGAAAAATTCAAACAGTCTTCGCGATAAACGGCCCGGTAGCATTCTTTGATGTTCGCGATTGCTTCGCGCGAGAACCCGCGCCGGCGCAGCCCGATGAGGTTCAGCCCGACAATCGAATTGCGATCGAACCCCATGCAAAACGGCGGGAAGTCCGCGCTGATTTGCGCATTGCCGGAAATCATCACGCTTTCGCCGATGCGGGAAAATTGGTGAACCACGACGCCGCCGCTGATAAAGGCGAAATCCGAGACGCGAACGTGCCCGCCGAGCGTGGCGGCATTGGCAAAAATGACGTTGTTGCCGATGACGCAATCGTGCGCGATGTGCGAAAGCGCCATAAGATAGCAATTTTCGCCGATGACAGTCTGCCCGTTTTCTTTCGTTGCGCGGTGAACCGTTGCGCCCTCGCGAAAGCGCGTACCGGTCTTGACGAGCACGCCGCTGCGCGTTTTCGGGTCAAACCCGATGTCCTGCGGCAAACCGCCGATTACGGCATGATGATCCACGCCGACGCGGGCTTCGAGCACGGTGCCGCTTTTGATGATCGCGTGCGCGGCGATTTCGCAATTTTCGCCGATGACGACGTCGTCTTCGATGACCGCGAGCGGCCCGATTTTTGTTCCGGCACCGATTTTCGCGCCGGGAGCCGTGATTGCGGAGGGATGAATCATTGCGTGGAATGCGAATTGATATGCGCGATTAGGAACAAATTTCGTTAAACGAATCAATCACGCATGTTCATCTTGTGCTTCGAAATTATTTCGTGCGCCGGAAAAATCGATTTTCGCTTGCCGCGTTCACGCTTGTCTGTCGGTTGAACTTTCGTGATGTTTTCGGTCTCACCGCGAAATCCTCCCCCATGCTTACGATATTTGTTCCCTCCGCCTATGAAGCGGCCGATTTTATTAAATCGCTTTCCAAAAAACGCTCGGGACGAGTCGGTCTCGCGCGCTATTACGAAGGAAATTTTGCCGGCGTTGAAACGCGCGTCGTCATTTGCGGAATGGGGCAACCGCACAGCGCGTTGCGCATCGAAGCCGCTCTGGAAAAATTTTCGGCCGCCGGCGAAACTGCGCCGGTGCTGCTTGCCGGCACGGGCGGCGGACTTGATCCCTCACTTAAGCGGGAGGATATCGTTTATTTGCTCGGCGACATCGCCGGCGCGGAACCGGCAATTCTCGAAGCAGCGGCGGCGACAAAAATTCCGGCGCGTAAGATTTTTTCCGTTTTCACTTCGGAAATCGTCGTTGATACGCCGGCGGCAAAACTCGTCGCGCTTGAGAAATTCGGCGCGCCGATCGTTGACATGGAAACCGGCCCGTTTCTCGAATTGACAAAAAAATACAACCGCACCGCGGCGGTGATCCGCGTCATCAGCGATGATTTCGATGAAATTTTCCCGGGGGATTTGCTCGGATACGGCTATGATTTTTCGACCGGCAAAGACACTCCGTTCCGCTTTGTGTGGCACATGGCGCGGCACCCCGGTGATATTTTGCGATTGCGGAAATTTCTTGCGCCGCTGCCGGCTTGTCGTGCGCGTCTGACGGAATTTGTGCGGCATGCCGCACAAACGCTCGGGAAATAAATAATTTACCGCCTGCTTCACCGCAAATGCGGAATTCAACATCTCCGCGTCTTGGCGTCTCTGCGTGCGTCGGTTTTCAGCAAAATTCATATTTCCCGAAGAAATTCGGTAAAAACCGGCGCGATACAATTCAGTCGCGTCGGCCGGCGAATCAGGCGGTAAGACGCGGGTGCAAGGTTACGCGTAACATTTTCGGCTAAATTTTTTTTAGCACTGCGGATAAATCGGCCTTTACCGAGGCGAGCGTTTTCTCCGCGGAAAGCGCGCGGTTTTTCCACGGCGAATCTTCTTTCTTTTTGCCGGCGGTGCCGGTCAGCAATTCTTCCATCGTGACGCCGAAAAAAATCGCCAGGCGAAATAATTCTTCGGAACGGGGGACGCGTCCGGCACGGTAATTTCCGACAGCGGTCGGCGTTACCTGTATTGCCTTTGAAAGCATGACGTTGTCGATCTTTCTGATTGTCATCAGACGGTTCAGTACGGCCTTGAAATGAACGTTTGTTGATTTTCGTCCTTGCATAATTAACGTTTGTAATTAAAACGTTCGTTCATTGTTACAAAAAATTTATGCCGTTTCCATCGGAAAAAGAAGGTCGGGTGAGATTTCGCGGAATTGTTGAAATTGCCAAGAAACTGGGCGTTTCCCGTACTCACCTTTACCTCGTTTTAAGCGGACGTCGCGAAAGCCGCAGTTTACGTGAACGCTATGCGCAAATTTGCGTCATAAACAAATCACGAAACATGTCGCAAAAAAATCCGTCGGCGACGATTTTTAAAACGAAGACCGGCGATACTGAGCTGTAACGATGCGGTCCGAATTTCCGGCTGACGTAGCGCAGACATTCGTGTCTGCGGGTTCGGGCGGTTTTTAACCGCCCGTTTCGCGTGCACTTTCCGGTGATTCCCCAAATCGCCTGCGCCGGATTTGCAAAGCAAATCCGAACCCGCAGGCAAGAATGTCCGCGCTGCGTCAGCCGTCACGACTGCGCACCCGTTGTCGATTTCAACTGAATCGTTACGGCTTAGAGTAAAACACCGGCTTCGTCGGAAAATCGAACCGGTCGGTGCTTGCTTCCGCAAGACCGGGGATTTTCCGGATTCGGGTGCGGGCTCGCGGGAGCGATCCCTTAACAATCAAAGGACTCCGGCATGAATCAATTTCAATGTGAACGGTTTTTACGAATGAGGTCTGAAAAATGAAATTTCTGTTGATGTGACTGATTGAAAAGGCAAAGTCGCCGTCCGGCAGGGACACTGCTGCCGCGATGTTAACGCGCGGAACATTAATTTTATTTATAAGGTTATGATTCACGTATTCCTCTTGCTTTGCGGCTCCCGCCTCTTGCGCAGAAAGTGGTGGATGCTCTTCTCCTTCGGCATGTGCTGGGCTTTGATCGGCGCATTTTTTTTTGCCGATGCGTTGATTGACGAAATCCGAATTCCGCCGGTTTTCTTCGCGCTCCCGTTGTTGTTCGACGGCGCATGGTCGTTGACCACTTCAATTTGGATGAAGGGGGCCGCAAGATCGCTGCGAGTCGGGCGAAGTCTGATATTTCTCGGCGTGGCGTTTTTGATTATCGGCGCGCCGGCGCACAGCGGCATGATCATCGGCATTTTAGCCGGGTCGTTTTTGATGATCGACGCTTGTTGGCGCAGTGCCACGTCGATTGTGCTTCGTTATGATCAGTGGAAAATCGGGCTGTTTTATGCCGTTATCAAGTTCGCCAGCGGCGCGTGGTCGGTCGTTCCTTGGCCTACGCATTGGGAGGGCGAGGTCGGCGCCGATGCCGGAACGCTCATGATTATCACCGGGATCAGTGTGTGCGGGATTGCGCTGCGAAT
Source organism: Opitutales bacterium (assembly GCA_031555005.1). Classification (GTDB taxonomy): domain Bacteria; phylum Verrucomicrobiota; class Verrucomicrobiia; order Opitutales; family UBA953; genus CALNBE01. Next base: position 7,309 of record JAVBUU010000183.1, read on the forward strand.
CAAAAGCATGGATGTGAATTTGCCCATTCTTTCGCTTTTCAACCGCGGTTGGCCGCACGCGCCGAAAGATGAAGCGGAAGCGCCGGCGAAGAAGTATGTCGAGGGAGAAGAGGTCATCGTGCATGTGTGGACGCCCACCGACAAAATCGTCGCGCCCAACCGGGGTGTCAGTCGTTATATTGCCGCCGTCGATAAAGCCGGCAGAATGTCCACCGGTCACGCCGCGCTGGAAATTGCGCCTGACGTTTACATCAGCCATTATCCCGCCGAGGATATTGACCGCTCGCCGTCCGAGTTTATAAACACTTTCCGGGCCACCGAGGACAATAACGTCAGAGGAAGGTTTTTGCCCGATTACAAAACCGAATCGTCGGAATGGATGAGGTCCACATTTCAAGTGCGCTACACCGGGCTCAATGCCGACGCCGTCAGAAGATTTTGGAAATTATACCGGCAAAACGACGCTTACAATCTCACCAATCGTAATTGCTCAACCGCCGTTGCGAAGGCCTTGGACATCGGCGTGGAGGGACTGCTTGAAACGCGCGGCTGCTCGCTGCGTTTTCTCGTTTCGCTCTTTCTGTCGCCGGAATTTTTTATTGCCGGATTCATGCGCCGGCGCGCCGCCGCCATGGTGTGGACGCCGGGATTTCTTTTGGATTACGCCCGTGCGCTTTCCTATCTCGTGGCATTGTACGAGCGCAAAAATGCGCCCCGAAAAATTTAACTTAAATTTTTAGAAAAAATGACACAAGCCGTCGCAAAAAACAATCTGCCGGGCATCGCGACCGTTATCGCGACCGCCGCGATTTTCGGGCTCACATACAGTTTGAGCGCCGCGCTCATTGCGCTTGATTTGGCGGAATTGAACATGAGCGAGGCGGTCATCGGCGCCAATGCCTCCATGCACGCCGTCGGTGTTCTCATCATGGCATTTTTTCTGCCGCGAATCACCGCCGCGTTGGGCATTCGGCGCGCGGTGGTATTTTCGTTGTTGACCGTGGCGGCGCTTTTGGTCGCGTTTCCGGCGCTTCCTTTCGTGTGGCTTTGGTTTGTGCTTCGCGTCTTGTTGGGCGGTGCTTCCGAGGCACTTTTCGTGCTTTCCGAAACTTGGCTCAACGCGCTCAGTTCCGAGAAAACGCGATCACGGGCGATGGGGGCTTACACGGCCGCATTGTCGGTCGGTTTTGCGCTCGGGCCTTTAATTTTGTCCTTCGTCGGCTCCGACGGGTTTGCGCCGTATCTCGTGGGAACAGGACTTACCGTTGCGGCGGCTTTGATGGCGCTTTCGCCCAAGACGGAAGCGCCGGTAATCGAAAAACCGGCGCACAACAATCCGGCGCGTTACATCCGTCTTGCGCCGCTTGCGCTGGCCGCCACGACACTCAACGCCGCCGTCGAAACCGCCGGGCTCACATTCCTCACGCTTTATGCGATTTCCATCGGCTGGCAGGAAGCGCAAGCCACGCAATTGATGTCGTGGATGATGTTCGGTGCCATTTTGCTCCAATTCCCCATCGGCTGGATCGGCGACAAGACGGATCGGAAAAAATTGGTCGTCATTCTGGCGGGCATTTCCGCAATCGGTGCGCTCGTGTGGCCGCTTGCGCTCGAAAATCAATGGGCCACCTATGGCGTTTTATTTGTTTGGGGCGGCGCCGTTGTCGGCCTTTACACGATTATGCTTTCCATCGTCGGCAGTAAATTCAAGGGCGGCGAGCTTGTCGGAATTTATGCGGCGATGGGGCTTTTGTGGGGCGCCGGCGCGTTCATCGGGCCTGCCGCGGCAGGAGCCGCAATGGAAATTTCCCCGCACGGATTGGCGTATTTCACCGCCGGCGCATGTGCGCTTTTCATGGTGATGGCGATGCGGATTAAGACGAGGGAGGGCAGTTCCGAAACGAAAAAAGAAGCAGTCGGGACGGCGGACTGAGCGGTGCCGGCACCCGCCTTCATGCGCTTTGCGCAATTGCCGGTTAAAATTGCACGCCGGCCTCGATGTTGAAAAACGGTGCCGGTTCAGTTCGAAAGTGTCGTTGTGCGTCTTTGTCGTGTTGAAAGTCGTATCGGCCGTAAAGAATGGCACCGACGGTTCCGCGCACGTAACCCCGTTTGAGGAATTGTTTCGTTACGCTTACCGAGAGCGGCACCTCTTGAATTTTTAACGCCATGCTTCGCATGCCGGTCGGCGTGCTTTGGTCCGGCAGGCGAAAGTATGACGACATGTAAGCGCAACTCAGATCAATGCGCAGCGACTCGTCGCCGTAAACGTCGCAGGTCACCACAAGCCCGTTTGTCAGCGAAAGCGACCAGTGTTTGTTTATTGTCCATTCTATGCCGCCGTAGGGCATCCACAGTAAACGATCTTCCAACACCAGGCCCGCTTGCGCGCCAAAATAAAAAATCAAGTCGTCGGATACTCGGTAACAGGCGCCGAACCCGACGGTCAAGGTGCACCCGCGTGCAAGCGATGCTTTTGTTTCCGAGGCCATATGGCCGTCGAGATCCAGAAATGCGCCCCAGTTCTCGTGGAAAAATTGAATGCCGCGCAAAAGCGCGTGAACGTCTTCGGTGTTTGAGAACGGCGCCGGCGCGCCGTCGAACCGGTAGTGCGTGTAATGATAGCCCAACGAGCCGAAGAACAAATTCGTTTCGCCTGAATAGCGCGCCGAAAATTCCGCACCGGCGGAGTATGCGCCAAGACGTCCGTCGCCGCCGGAAATATCCGCCGGCAACCGATACTCAAAATTGCCTTTTGCCGGCGCGATTAAGTCCAAATCCCAGAAAAGCTGATCCGTCGCCGGCTCGATTATTTTTTTTCCGGGGTTCTCCGAGGTTTCTTTTCCGGAGTCGCCGGCGTTTGTCTCAATGCCCGGTCCCGCGTAAACAAACCCTCCGGCGGCAAGCGCGGCTGCCGTAAAAATAAATCTGAATCGCATGGAAATTTTTTTTGTCATCCCCGCTGAGGAAACTGAATGAAGCCGTCATGCCGAGACGGATTATTTTGTTTTGCCGAAAATCTTGAAAATTCCGCCGGCGCGGCAAGTTGAGCCTGAATGCCGCACAGAAAGTGAAATGTTTCCCGGAACTGCCCGAAACGCCGTATGTCCTGCGGCCTTCCGTACAAACGCGATGGAGCGCGGAATGAAAAAGGCCGGCGAAAACTACGCCGGCCTTTTCACAAAACCGTTCCGGTTGCACTGCCTTATTTCCCGGATTAACGCACCACGCGCGCGCCGCCGCCGGACATCAGTTTCTCGACTTCTTTTTTCGTCGCCATCGACGTGTCGCCGGGCGTCGTCGAGGCGAGCGCGCCGTGCGCTGCGCCGCAATCCACGGCGTATTGCGCGTCGCCGGTCGTCATGAAGCCGTATTGCAGTCCGCTCGCGAAACTGTCGCCGCCGCCCACGCGGTCGAGGATTTCCAAATTCGGATATTTGCGGCTTTCGTAAAACTTGCCGGCGTGCCAACAAATCGCGCTCCAGTCGTTTACCGAGGCCGACTTCACGCCGCGCAACGTTGTCGCCGCGACTTTGAAATTCGAAAATTCCTTCACGGCGGTTTCGATCATCGTCTTAAAAGCGTCGAGCTCGATTTTGCCGGAAGCGTGGTCGGCGCCTTTGACTTCGAAGCCCAGCGAGGCCGTGAAATCTTCTTCGTTGCCGATCATGACATCGACGTATTTCGCGATTTCGCGATTCACTTCCTGCGCTTTTTTCAGGCCGCCGATGGTTTTCCAAAGCGACGGGCGGTAGTTCAAATCGTAGGAAACAATCGTGCCGTGTTTTTTGGCGGCTTTTACCGCTTCGATCGTGAGCGCGGCGGTCGTTTCCGAAAGCGCCGCGAAGATGCCGCCGGTGTGGAACCAGCGCGCGCCGCGTTTGCCGAAAATGTCTTCCCAGTCGAAATCGCCGGGCTTGAGTTGCGAGGC
>JAVBUU010000117.1:0-11895 GCA_031555005.1 Opitutales bacterium
CAACGACACGAAATTAAACAACGTCCTCATCGACGACTACACGCAAACCGGCATCTGCGTCATCGACCTCGACACCTCGATGCCCGGCAGCGCGCTCTACGACTTCGGCGACATGGTTCGCACGGCCACCGCGCCGACCAAGGAAGATGAAACCGACCTGAGCAAAGTCATCTGCCGGCCGGAATATTTCGAAGCGCTCGTGCGCGGCTACATGGCATCGCTCGGCGGCACGCTCAACAAAACGGAAAAAGAACTGCTGCCCTTCGGCGGCAAACTCATGACGATGGAAGTCGGCATGCGCTTCTTGACCGATTATCTCGAAGGCGACGTTTACTTCAAAACGAAACACGCCACACACAACTTGGAGCGCTGCCGGAACCAATTCGCGCTCGTCGCCTCGATTGAGCAACAATTGCCGGCGATGAACACGCTTGTTGCGTCGCTTTGATTTACCGATGAAAACCGTTCGGAAAAATCCGGGCGGTTTTTGACTTACTTTTAAAAATTCAGCCGAATTACAGCATCATGTGGAAAGCAAAACTTTTTCTCGTCAAAATGTTCTTTAAATCGAAGTTTAAGAAAATTTGGCCTTTTTGAGCCGAAGGATTTTAACAAATTTCGACCGGGATTTTTTGTTCCCGCAAGATCGGCGCGAACCGCCCGGCACCGGGTTTGCTTCGGCTTCTTTGTTCGGTGCGGGATGGCGCGTTTGAAAATCCGCCTTTGGTTTTCCGTTTGATGAATTCGCAACACATGCAGCAAACCCAACGCCTGACGCAGGGGGTCGTTTTGACGCCCCAAATGCGCCAAGCATTGCGTATTTTGCAGGTCGGAGCCGTTGAACTCAGGCAGGAAATCGCGGCGGAAGCGGTGGCAAACCCGTTGTTGGAAGAAATTTTGCCGGACGCCGGCGCAAATATCGCCGGTGGTGAAATTGATTCCGGCGGCGATAATTTTTTGTCGGAAGACGCACACGGCGCGGAAAGCGAAGACGAGGACTTTTTTGCCGACGGCGGGGAGTTGCGCATCGACGACAACGATTTCAGCGCGCTCCGCAAAATGGAGGAAGACCGGCGCGATGATTTCGACGACGAAAACCGGCTCAATTACGCGAGCGAAGATTCCGACGAGGCGCGCCGGTATTTGTTGGATTCGGCAATCGGCGAAGGCGAGTCGTTGCAGGAAAATTTATTGGCGCAAGCGCGTCTGGCCGCGCCGACGCCGGGTGTTTCCAAGGCGTTTGAAGTGCTCGTCGGCAATCTTGACGAACGCGGATTCATGGCGGAACCGCCGGAGACGCTTACGCTTCCGCCCGATGTGTCTTGCGCGGATTTGGACGCGGCACGGGCGCTTTTAAAAACATGCGAGCCGGCCGGCATCGGCGCGGCGGACTTGCGCGAATGCCTGTTGTTGCAGCTGCTCCGAACGGAGCGCGGGCATACGCTTGCCGCGTTGATTCTGGAAGCGTGTTTCCCGCTTCTGTTAAAGCGAAAAATTCCGCAAATCGCGCGGCAACTCGGCAAAACGCCGGAGGCGGTCAAGGATGCGCTTAGTGTTATCGCGACCCTGGACACCGCGCCGGCGCGCCGCTTTGCGAAGGATGAAAATCAAGTCATCGATTCGCCGGACGTCGTTATTCGCAGGGATGAAACCGGCGGCGGTTGGGTTGTTGTCCCGAACGAGGCAAATTTGCCGCGCTTGCGCATTAACCACGCATATAAAAACCTGCTTGCCGGAGAAAATTTAAGCGATGCGGATCGTGCCTACATTGCCGAAAAAATCCGTGCCGGGCGTTTTCTTATCGGAGCAATCGAACAGCGCCGGAGTATGCTTGAGCGCGTCGCACGACTGTTGCTGAAACACCAACCGGAGTTTTTTGAACACGGCTTTTCAAAACTGCGACCGCTTACCATGCGGATGCTGGCGGCGGAACTCGGCGTTCACGAAACGACTGTCAGCCGTACCGTGGCAAACAAGTTTGTACAAACGCCTCACGGCATTTTTGAACTGCGCAGCTTTTTTACGTCCGGCGTGATAACGGATTCCGGCGAAAACGTGTCGAACACCGGTATCAAGGAAATGTTGGCCGACTTGGTCGCCGGCGAAAATACGGCCTCGCCGCTCAGCGACGAGGCGCTTTGCGCCGCGCTTGCCGGCAAAGGAATCAAGGTCGCCCGGCGGACGGTGGCGAAATATCGCGAGGCGTTGAAAATTCCGGCGGCGCATTTGAGAAAACGATTCTGAGCGCAAAAATCGTTTGGAGTTAATCTCTCCTTACGCGTGAAACATGCCCGCGAAGAGATTGCGTTGTCTTGCCGGGAAAAACGTAAAATTGTCGACGGCATGAAAAACGACTTCCCGGTGATCCCGAAAATCCGCTCCGCCGAGAAAGCCGATTTGCCGGCAATAAACCGCATTTACAATTATTACGTCCGCGAGACGACGAGTACGTTTCAGCTTGAGCCGGAAACCGATGCCGGGCGTCTCGCGTGGTTTAAAAATCACGACGGACGACATCCTGTTTTTGTCGCCGAATTTGACGGGAGTGTTGTCGGCTGGGTCGCGCTTTCTGCTTACAGCTTGCGCGGCGGCTGGCGAGTCACGGCCGAAAATTCCGTTTATCTGGATAAAAGTTTTGTCGGGCGCGGCATCGGGAAAATGCTTCTGAAAAAAATTATCGCGGAAGCCGTTCGACTGGATTTTCGAAGTTTGGTCGCGCGAATTTGCGCCGAACAAACTGCGAGTGTTGCGTTGCACTCCGGTGTCGGATTCGTCGAGATCGGCCGGTTGCGTGAGGCCGGCGAAAAATTCGGCCGCCGGCTTGACGTAGTTTACATGCAGCGGTTGTTGCCGGAGCCGGCCGCCGGTCAGTAGGGTAAGTAGCTCTTTCGCTCGATCTCTTTTTTCGGCAGGTTGCGCGTGCGCAACATTTCGGCGAGATCGTTGATGAGTTTTTCCCGGTCGCGGATGAAGATGAAGCGGTCGCCGGCAAGTTTTTTGTAAGCGTTTTCAATTACGTAACGCGGCGGACGGCGTGAGTTGACCAGGTGCCCGAGGTGCTCGCTGAGTTCGGCGGTGCCGTCGCCGGCGAGGTCGATTTTTACGAGTTCGAGCAAGACGTCCGCGTTTTGGTTATTGCTGAGGTAGGCGTTGGTGAGGAGCGTTTTTGCTTCCTCTTGCCGGCCGAGCGTCAACAGGCGGCGGGCGACGAGCACTTGCCATTCGATGGGGATGTCGGAGCTGTCCGCAATTTTATTGAATGTGATTTTTCCGAGGTCGTTTTGTTTGTCGGCGAAATAGGCGAGCATGCGCAGCACTTCAAATTGCCGGGAAAGATCCTGACCTTTCAGCCAAGTCGGATTTTGTGCGAACAAGTCGGCAATTTCGCCGAGCGCTGCGGTGTTTTTGCCGGCGGAGAGGAGGGTTTCAACGACGAGCAGGCGGAAGTTCGCAAGACGTTTGAAACGATTTGTCGGATCAAAGGCGACTTTGCTGATCTGTCGCTGAAGTTCAATGTCGCCTTGATCCGCCGCATAGGCACCGAGCGTAAGCATTGCTCTTTCGTCCGCGGAAAATTGTTTCAAGAGCGTTTCGGTAATCTCGTCTTTACGCGCCTTGTTTTGACCGCCCTTCAGCAGGGCGAGCATTGCGATGCGCGCCTTGTAGTCATTCGGTTTGTAGATGATGATGTTTGAGAGCGCGCTCGCCGCCTCGTCGAGACGGTTTTCTTCATAGTAAAATTTAGCGAGCATGTAGAGCAGGCGAACATTGATTTCGGGATTAGATTTATTTTGGTTCGCGGTTTTGATCACCGTAAGGGCACGCTCGCGCTCGCCGTTTTCCCAAAGAATCTGCGCGTAGAGCAAATAGCCGTGGAGCGTTTTCAGGAGATTGTATTTATCGAGTATCGTTACCGCCTTTTCGAATTCGCCGCGAAGGAAGCAGGCTTCCGCGTATGAGAGCGCGAGCGATGTTTTCGTGCTCGGGCCGATATCCGTGGTTTCAAGGTATTTTTCCGCCGCGAGAATGATCCTGTTGTCTTGATTGAAGGCGAAGCAGAGCCGCGTATAAACGGAAATGAACAATTCCTGCGACTTGGTCGCCTCGATGAGGATGAGCGAACTGTCGCGCAATCCGTAGGGCAGCGTGTTGTCCAAAATGTCGAAAGCGTGGTCGATACGGTTGATTCTTCGCCCCAGGAAGAATTGTGCGACCGAGACCTGGGCTTGAAGGTTTCGCGGGCTGAGGCGTGCGCCCAGGAGCACTTCATACGGTGTTTTTGCGTTGCGGAAAACGGTGTCGCCGAGTTTTGCCTGTTGGGAAAGCCGCGCGAGGACGATGTGGCTGTTAATGAATTCCGGCAAAAAAACGATGTCGGTAAACGGAATCCGGTTCGGAATCACATAGAACATCATTTCCTTGTAAGATGTTTCGTAGCATTCCCGATAATAGCGGTTGAGAACATACATGCCGGTTGCCGCCGCAAAATAGAGGAAAGCAAGCAGGACGCCGAACGCGGCCGCGATGGTGCCGAGACGCGGGCGCAGCACCCAAATGCCTTCATCGTTACGACGATAAACGGCGAGCCCGAAAAGGGCTTTTTCGGAGTGCGGATCAAAATATTTACTTACGGGCAAATCTGACATGGAAAACCGGGAAGAAGATGAATCGCGCATTCGGGCTTGTTTGAGGATTTTTGCAATACCCGAGGTTGGCGGATGCGCTTTTTAGCACGATTTGCCGCTTTCTTGTTTTGAATTCGGCGGAAATCGTTTTGTTTTTCGCCGTATGACACAACTGATTCTTGCCCTCGATGTCGAAACGCGCGACGAAGCCGTCGCTTTGGTCCGCCCGTTGCGCGGGCAATTGCGTTGGGTGAAACTCGGATTGCAGCTTTTTACGCGCCACGGGCCGGATATCGTCAACGAGTTTTCGGATCTCGGATTTAAGGTCTTTCTTGATTTGAAACTGCACGACATCCCGAACACCGTCGCTTCGGCAATCAAAAGTCTGCGCGGGCGTCCGTGTTCGTTGCTGACAATTCATACGCTCGGCGGTTCGGAAATGATGCGGCGCGCCGGCGAAACCGCCCGCGAAGCGTTGCCGGACGCCGCCGTTCTGGGCGTCACGGTGCTCACGTCGATGGATGAGGGGCAGCTTGCCGGCATCGGCATTGCGCGCCCGCCGGCGGAACAGGTGAAATTGCTTGCGCGACTCGCGGTGAATTCCGGTTTAAACGGACTTGTTTGCTCGCCGTTGGAATTGGCGATGTTGCGCGCCGAACTCGGCTCCGGCCCGGCGTTGGTGACGCCCGGCATTCGTTCCGCCGACGCGCCGGCGGATGATCAGTCGCGCACGCTTTCGCCGGCGGAAGCCGCGCGGCTGGGCGCGTCGCACATTGTGGTCGGTCGGCCGATTTTACAAGCGCCGGATCCGGTCGCCGCCGTGCGCGAAATTAAAAACGCAATCGGGGAAGCGTAACGTATTTTTGCAAATTTCCCGTCGCCGCGATTTCCGCTTTTTTCGGAAAACGCGTTGGCGTTCACTTTTCCTTTTGACCCTTTTCAGCAACACCTTTTTCTCGCCGCCTCAATGAACACAGCCGCCCTTACTCAAGCCGCAACCGAAGCCCGCGGGCTCGCCATCGACGCCGTCGCCGCATGCAGTTCCGGCCACCTCGGATTGCCGCTCGGTGCCGCCGAAATCGGCGCGGTTCTTTTTGGAAATTCGCTTCGCTTCAACGCGGACGAGCCGAAATGGATTAACCGCGACCGCTTCGTGCTTTCCGCCGGTCACGGCAGTATGTTCCTTTACACTTGGCTGCATCTCGCCGGTTACGATTTGTCGCTCCAAGAGCTGAAAAATTTCCGCAAGCTGCACAGCAAAACGCCCGGCCATCCGGAATTCGGCGAAACGCCCGGCGTCGAAGCCACGACCGGTCCGCTCGGGCAGGGCACCGGCAATCTCGTCGGCATGGCAATGGCGGCAAAAATGGCGGCGGCGAAATTTAACACGCCGGAACATAAAATTTTTGATCACATGATCGTCGGGCTTGCCGGCGACGGCTGCATTCAAGAGGGAATCAGCAACGAAGCAGCCGCGTTCGCCGGCCGTTTCGGTTTGGATAACTTGATTTTGTTTTACGATTCCAACGACGTCACGCTCGACGCGCCCGCCGGCAAAACGCAAAACGAAGACACAGCCAAACGCTACGAAGCATTGAATTGGCAGGTTTGGACGATCGACGGGCACGACCTCGAAAAAATCGCAAAAACCTTTGCCGAGGCTAAAGCCGACAAAAACGGGAAGCCAAAAATCATCATCGCAAAAACGATTATCGGCAAAGGCATCGCCGAAGTCGCCGGTACCGCGAAAGCGCACGGCGAAGGCGGCGCAAAGTTTGCCGATTCCGCGCGCGCGTCGCTCGGATTGCCGGCGACGGAAAAGTTTTTTGTTTCGGAAAACACACGCGCGTTTTTTGCCGCGCGCAAAGCCGAATTGAAAAAAGAATACGATGCGTGGGCCGCGACCTACGCCGCATGGCGCAACGCGAATCCGGCGCTTGCCGCGCAACTCGACGCCGGCACTGGCAATAATTTCGGAACGCCGGAAAAAATTGCCGAAGCGATTCCGGCATTCGGAAAAAACAATTTCGCCACGCGCATTTCCGGCGAAACCGCGCTCAACGCGCTCGCGAAAATTTGCCCGACGCTCATTTCCGGCTCCGCCGATTTGCACGGCTCGACAAAAAATTACATCAAGGACGCCGGCGATTTCGACGTCGCGACGCCCGGCGGACGCAACATTTACTTCGGTATTCGCGAACACGCGATGGGCGCGATCATGAACGGCATCGCGTATCACGGCGTTTTCAAAGCCAGCGGCGCGACGTTCCTCACGTTCGCGGATTATTTGCGCGCGAGCATCCGTGTTGCCGCGCTCGCAAAACTGCCGGTGTTTTACATTTTCACGCACGACTCCGTCGGCGTCGGCGAAGACGGCCCGACGCACCAACCGGTGGAGCTTGTCAGCTCGCTGCGTTGCGTGCCCAATCTCGACGTCATCCGTCCGGCGGACGCCGAGGAAACAGCGGCGGCTTACGCTTATGCGCTCGCGCGCAAAGACGGACCGGTCGCACTGTGTCTTTCCCGGCAAAATGTGCCGTCGCTCGACGCGATTCCGCTTGAAACGCGTCGCGCCGGCGTGCTGCACGGCGGCTACGTCGCGAAAAAAGAAACCGGCGCGTTGACGACGATTATTCTTGCGACCGGCAGCGAGCTCGCGCTTGCGCTCGAAGCCGCCAACGAGCTCGGTGCCGGCGTGCGCGTCGTGTCGATGCCGTGCTTCGAAATTTTCGAAAAACAATCGGCTGCGTATCGCGAGGAGGTTTTGCCGGCGTCTTGCGCCAAGCGCGTAAGCATCGAAGCCGGCGTCACCGGCCTCTGGTGGAAATATGTCGGCAACGCCGGCAAGGTCATCGGCAACGATACGTTTGGCGTAAGCGCGCCGGGCAACATCGTGATGCAGCAAACCGGCGTCACGAAAGAAGCCGTGATCGCGGCGGCGAAATAAGCGGAAAACGCTTTATTTTTCGCCGGCGAGGGAATCGATCAGCTCAAGCCGCCGTTTAGCATCGTCCGGCATGGCGTTGCGTTGCGCTTCGGTGTCCGTCGGGCCGTCGAAAATTGTTTTTCCGGCGGGGTCTTTTATTGTGATGCGCCGCGAATCGCCGCGTTTCGTTGACATCACCGTGCCTTGATCGTCGTTGATGATGACGGATGAGGTTAAGCCGTCGCCGAAAGAAAACGAATGCCGTTTTGTGATGTTGCGCGATTTTGTTTCGGGCAAAACCGGGTTGTCGTCGGAAACGGGCGCGTCCTTTTCGTTTTCCGGCATGATTTCGACGGTGATTTTTTGGGTCGTTTCCGGCGGCGTAGCGGCTTCCGGCTGCGGTTTTTCGGTTTTGGCGTTTTTGTGTTTTTCCCGGCGCTCGCCGAATTCGCCGGTGCGCTTTTCAAAATCCTTGTGCAGATCCTTCAACATGGCGCGCACGTCTTCCGGCAAATCTTTGAATTGCTCCGGGTCGACCGTGATAATGCCGTTTTTGATCTCAGCCATTTTTTCACTCAAAAGCTCGCCGAGGGAAATGTCTTTGCCGTTGATTCGAATATTGAAATCCGGCCGGAACACGAATGCCGGTTCCCCGCCGGCGTTTTCTTGCGGAATGGTTTGCGCTTTGCCCAGTTTCACGTCGGCGTTCATGGATTCGCCGTCGCGGAAAAGCTTCAGGCGCACGGTGTCGCCGGGGTTTTTGCCGCGCACGAGCGCGCGCAGTTGATCGTGGTTGCAGAGGACTTGATCGTCGAAGTGCGTGAGCACGTCGCCGGCTTGGAGTTTGCCGGCAGCCGGACTTTTCGGAGCGACGAAGCGCACGCGAAGGCCGGTGCCTTCGGAGAGTTTCAGGCGTTTCCGCGTGGCGGCATCGGCTTGTGCGGTTTCGACGCCGAGAAACGTTGTTTCGCGTTTCGGCGCGGGCTCCGGTTCGCCCGGTTGCGAGATTGTTGCCGGCGTCACGGATTCGGGGTTGCCGGCAGAAGCGGGTTCGTCGGCAACGGCGAGGCCGGGCAGCATTCCGGCGAGAAGCATCATGTGAAGCGGAATGCGGGAGCGGGGTTTCGTTTTCATGTGATTGTTGATTTGAAGAATTCTCAGATGAGGTCGACCGGCACGAAGCGGACTTCCTCGGTCGGCGTACTTTTGATGAGTGTCGCACCGTTGCCGGATTCTCCGGCGTTCGGCCATTGCTCGGTTTCGACATAACCGACGCGATAGGGGCGGAAGAAACGGCCGTCGCCGGAGCGGCGGATTTCCAGCGGCTCGATCACGCTCAGCGTTCGCCGGATTTCCGCGTTGCCGGCTCTCCGGCTTTCGGAAAACGGAATCGACGGCAGTGCCGGCGCGGAATTTGACGCGGCGATTGTTTCCGGATTTTCCGGCGAAAGAACCGCCGGCATGACCGGCGTATCGGGTGTCAACGCGACGAGCGCGAGGCACGCTGCGACGGACGCGGCGCCGAACGAAAGGAGGATCGGGAAAATAATCCGTTTTTTAGCCGGTTTCGCGTCGAGTTCCCGCGCGATGCGCGCGAGGCATTCGTCGCTCGGCGCGCGCGGTTTCAGGCGACGCAACGCATTTTCGGTTTCTTGGAGGTCGTGTTCCATTTTCAAGGCGAAGTGATTGCGTTCGCGGTTAAGGTTTCTTTGAGCTTCGCGAGCGCGTAGCGGTAGCGCGAGGCGACGGTATTTTGCGGGCAGTCGAGCTGTTCGGCGATTTGTTTGAACGTGAGCTCGCCCCAAATTTTAAGCGTGACGACTTCGCGTTGGTCGGCGGGAAGTTCAGCGACGGCGCGTTGGAGGATTTTCGTTTCGGCGTCGTCCGCCGGTTCGAATTCGGAAACGGTTTCGCCGTCGAGATACGCGGCTTGGTCGCGCGCGACGCGGCGTGCGTTGCGCCGGGAAAGATCAAGCGCGGCGCGGCGAATCGAGGTGATGATGAGCGCCGACGGGTCGCCCGGCAAATTGCGCTGGTGTTTCCAGTAACGCACGAAGGCTTCCTGAAAAACGTCTTCGGCGTCGGCTTGCGAGCGCGTCCACCGGCGCGCACACAGCAGGAAACGGCCTGCGTTTCGGGCCAGCCAATCCTGTCGTTCCGCGATTTCGTTTTCATCCTCCATTGCATTGTTATAACCTGAAACGCGCCGGTAAAGTTGCCGTTTGTCTGAATAATTTTCAAAAAATGCGGCAAATTTTTGATTTTTAAATTAAACTGCAGGGGAGGGCGCGGCGTTTTCTTTGCATATTCGCGCGAGCTTCATTTTTGCGTTTCCCGAATCCGCTTTCCGGTTTTCTTTTAATGGAAAATGAATCATCTTCACAGTTATTGGCGCATGCAATACATCGAAGCGCCCAAGCCGCTCGGCGGCGCGTCGGTGTTTGAGGACATTCCGAAAAATCCCGACGAAAAAAGCGTCCATCTGCTGCATCGCGGAAAAACCGGCTATATCGTCTTGAACCGTTTTCCGTATAATGCCGGGCACTTGCTCGTGATCCCGTATCGCGCAGTGCCGGCGCTCGCGGATTTGTCGCCGGAAGAACGCGCCGAATTGATGGATTTAATCGTCCTCGGGCAGAACGTTTTAACCGAGGCGCTCAAGCCCGACGGCTTTAATGTCGGTTTTAATTTCGGCGCGGCGGCCGGTGCCGGCATTCCGAAACATTTGCACGCGCACATCGTGCCGCGTTGGAACGGCGATTGCAATTTCATGCCGGTGCTCGGCGACACGCGCGTGCTCGTGCAGTCGCTGGATGCCATGTGGGAGCGTTTGCGCGCATTTTGTCCGCCGGCGGCGTAATCGTTTTTTGAATACAAATTTTTTTGAAAGAATTTTCGGATGGAACACGTCATTCATTTTCCGAACGCAAAGCATCTTGCCGGTCTTTATTGTTCGAATGAGGAAAAACTGCATGAAGCCGAGCGCGCGTTGAAATTGAAAATTCTCGTGCGCGACGGCCGGCTCACGCTCACCGGCACCAAAGCCGCGACGGAGAAGGGCACCGCGTTTTTTTCGATTTTGGACAAAGCGCATGCGCAAGGCGCAAAAGTGAACGAATCGGATTTCGACGCGATGCTTGCCGGCGTCGCCGGCGGCGATGCCGGACGTTGGGAAAAGCTTTTCGACAAACCGCTCGTGCTGCCGCTCAAGCGCTGTTCCGTCGTGCCGAAGACGCTCGGGCAACGCGAATATCTCGAAAAAATCGAAAAAAATCCGGTGTGCATCGGCGTCGGTCCCGCCGGTACCGGCAAAACGTATTTGGCCATGGCCGCCGCGATTCACGCGCTGATGACGCACCGCGTGCAGCGCATAGTTTTGACACGGCCGGCGGTCGAAGCCGGCGAAGCGCTTGGTTATTTGCCGGGCGATTTGAAAGAGAAAATTTTGCCTTACCTGATTCCGCTTTACGACGCGCTGCATACAATGATCGGACGCGAAGAAACGGCGAAATTAACCGAGAAAAACATCATCGAAATCGCGCCGCTCGCCTACATGCGCGGTCGCACGTTGAGCGACGCGTTCATCGTGCTCGACGAAGCGCAAAACACGACTTGCGAGCAAATGATGATGTTTCTCACGCGACTTGGCGAAAACAGTCGCATGGTGGTCACCGGCGACATCACGCAAATTGATTTGCCGCGTTCAAAACGTTCCGGTCTGCGCGAAGCGATTGATGTGCTCGACGGCGTGCCGGGCGTGGAAATTTTCAAATTCGGCGCCGGTGACGTTGTCCGGCATCCGCTTGTGGCGCGCATCATTCGCGCTTACGAAAAACACCGGCAAGACCGCGAATTCGAAGAACGTCGCGCGTAGCGGGAAACATGACTTAATCTCTTCGGGACGAATTTCTCGCTGCTTGCGCCGGTATCTTGTGGTTTTATGATACCCCGCCGCTTGCGACGATGCCCTTCACACCGCGAAAAAATGCCTCTCGGCGTTAGTGTGAACTGCCGGAATGAACCGTTGTCACGGGACAACGCGGTGAACCTCGGAAACGAACATGCCGAGACCGCCGCTCCCTTTCTTTTATTTCTAAAACTTACACGCAGGCGCCATCGGCATTAGACGTGTTGGGTTATAGGAATCTTCCTGAAACTCTCGTTTTTCCGGTCAAAATGATTGAACCGCGAATGACCGCTAATAGCCGCGAATGCTTCGCCTTGTTTGAATCAAATTTATTAATTTATCATAACGAAAGAATTACAACGAGATTGGGCGTGAGCGAAAATATTCGCGGCCATTCGCGGTTCAGGAATTTGGAGATAAAATCCGCGGATATTTCA
>JAVBUU010000144.1:0-7265 GCA_031555005.1 Opitutales bacterium
TTTTTTGAAAAATGGTGCTCAAGAAGGGACTTGAACCCTTACGCCTTTCGGCACATGCACCTCAAGCATGCGTGTCTGCCATTCCACCACCTGAGCAATTTGAGGGCGCACAGAACTGTTCGCCGAATTTCGTTTGGCAACGTTTTTTTTTAATTTTTCAAAAAAAGGTTTTCCCCGCGTCCGCCGAAATTGCTTTCTTCACGAAAAAAAACCGTCAACCTTCCCCGCTCTTTCAACTTTGCCGCCACCCGGCCTCAATAAAAGTCAATCATGACCGCTCCTCAGGACAACTCGAACAACCCGCTCGATTTGAGCGCATTGCAATCGCTTAATTTCGGCCCGAACTGGGCAACCGGCAACGAAGTTAAAAAAACCTCCGCGCCCCGCGAATTCCGCGAAAGCAATTTCGGCGACGGCGGTGACCGGCGCGGCGGCGGACGACGCCCCGACCGGCGCGGATTAGGCGGCGGCGAGCGGCGCGAGTTTCGCGGCGAACGCCCGGCGGAAAACGCCGGCGGAAATCGCCCCGGCGGAAACCGTTTCGGCGGCGAACGGCGTGACTTCCGCGGCGACCGCGGCCCGCGTCGCGAAAACGCCGGCGGCGAATTCCGCCGTCCGCCAATCGATCCGGAAAACCGCGAATTCAACAAATACCATCCGCGTCCGCAACCGGTGGCCGACATCGGATTTTTCCCCGAGGAAAAAACATTCAACGTCCTCATCAAGGCACTCAAAGCCTCGATGCGCACTTACGAACTTTTTGAAATCGCGCAGCTCATTCTCGAAAAGCCGGATCGCTTTGTCATCGGCGTGCGCGCGCTCGGCGCCGAAAAATCCGCCGAGAAAAAATACGTTTTCCAATCGGTGCCGGACGGCATCCCGTTCCTTTCCGAATCCGACGCCGTCGCGCATGTGATGCGCGCGCACTTGGACAAATTCTTTACCGCGGAAGTCGTCGAAATCGAGCCGCCGAAAGGCAATTTCCAAATGGTTTCGAAGTGCGGATTCACCGGTGAAATCATCGCGCCGCCGAATTACCACGGCTATCAGCAGGCGCTGCGCGAACACCACGCGGCGAATTTCCCGCAGATGAGCTTCGACCGTTTCACCGCCCGCATCGAATCCGTCCGCGACCAAGAGCAAATCAACGGCTGGCTCGAAAAAATGAAAAAGGTGACGCGCTACACGCTCGTCGCCGCCAAGGAAGGCGACCCGGCGCAATTCGACAACCTCGAGGCCGCCAAAGCGTTCCTGCTCGCCGGCAGTAAAGACCAAGTCGTCCGCCCGCTCACGAGCATCCGTTTTTCAGCGAAACTGCTGGAAAAAATGCCGAACGGCCCGCTCCGCAGCTCGATTGAACACGACCTCGCGTTCCAGCGCCGGTTCCCGCTCAACACCGCCAACTTCCTCCGGCACTACCTGCGCAACGCCGGTTTCATCTTTTCGAAAGGCGGCTCAAAAGGTTTCACTTACGTTTGCTCCGTCAAACGCAAATATCGCACGCCGCAAACGGTTTTCGCCGACGCCATTCAGCGCGTTTTCGATTTCGTCGAAAAAAACCAACGCATCAAAATCACCGATTTGCCGGCAAAATATCTCGCGCTCACCGAAAAAGCGGCCGACGCGGAACCGGCAACGATTGCGCCGGAACCGCCGGCGACACCGGCAGCCGAAAAACCGGTAACACCCGAAACGCCGGCGGAAACACCGGTCGCGGAAACGCCCGCCGGTAACGAAACCGCGCCTGCGCCCGCGCCGGAAAAAGCAAAACCGGCGGCGGTCGATTTGAACGATCCCGCCGTGCGCGAATTGCTGAACACCGTTCGCTGGCTCGTCTCCGAAGGTTACGTCATCGAATATTCCGACGGAAAACTTTTCGCCCTGCCCGTGCTCACCGAAGCACAAATGAAATCCATGTCCGCCGCGAAAAAGAAACCCGAAAACAAAGATTCCGCCGGCGACGAAATCGCGGCAAACGACAGCGCGGACGACGAAATTATTCCGGCAACGGAGTAACGGAGCGCAGGCGTTCCGCCTGCTCGAAATCTTTGACCAAAGATAAAATCCAAAATCCGCAGTCCGGGCGGGACGCCTGCGCTCCGTCGAAAACCGTCGTCGTTTTTTCCGGCGGACTCGACTCGACCGTCCTGCTTGCGAAACTCCTCGCCGACGGCCGCGAATGCCTCGCGTTCACCGTCAATTACGGCCAACGCCACGCGCGCGAAATCGACGCCGCGAGCGAAATCTGCCGGCAGCTTAACGTCCGGCACCAAATCGCCGACCTCAGCGTGCTCGCGCCGCTTTTCGGGAAAAACAGCCTCACCGACAAAACCCTCGCCGTCGCCGCCGGCCCTTACACCGAAACCTCGATGGCCAACACCGTCGTCCCGGCGCGCAACCTCGTCCTCCTCTCGCTTGCGACCGCCCGGGCCGTTGCCGAAAAATGCGACGCAATCGCTTACGCCGCGCACGGCGGCGACCACGCGATTTACGCCGACTGCCGGAACGAATTTGCCGAAGCCGCCGCCGAAGCCGTCCGCCTCGCCGACGATCGCCGCGTCCGGCTCGAACGCCCGTTTGTTTCGCTGAACAAAACAGACATCGTGCGCCTCGGCGCCGACGTCAACGCCCCCGTGCATTTGAGTTGGTCGTGTTACAACGGCGGCGAAAAACACTGCGGCCGGTGCGCTACCTGCCTCGAACGACGCGAAGCATTCGCCGCCGCCGGCGTGCCCGACCCGACGCCGTACGCATAACTTTTTAACGAAAATTTTTCTCATGATCAAAGTCGGACTCGTCTCACTCGGCTGCGCCAAAAACCTTATCGATTCGGAAATCATGATCGGCTGTTTGACCAACGCCGGCATGACAATGACGCCCGACGCCGGCGACGCCGACGTCATCGTCATCAACACTTGCTCATTCATCGGCGACGCCAAACGCGAGAGCTTGCAGGCGATTGCCGACATGCGCAAAGCCGCGCCGAAAAGCCGGAATCAAAAACTCATCGTCGCCGGTTGCCTGCCGCAACGCTTTCGCGGCGAACTCGCCGAAATGTTTCCGCAAGTTGACGCGTTTCTCGGATTGGACGAAGTCAAAGACATCGCCGGCATCGTCGAAAAAACGCTCGCGCTTCCGGCACGCACCGGCAAAGCGCGTCCGATCGCGCCGGAATTTGTTTCGAAAAAATCAGTTTACGTTCCCGATTTCGACACACCGCGCTACCGGCTGACGCCGAAACATTCCGCCTACATAAAAATCGCCGAAGGCTGCAACCACATGTGCGCCTTTTGCATTATTCCGAAAATTCGCGGCCGGCACCGCTCGCGCACAATCGCCTCAATCGTCAAAGAAGCGCAAAAACTCCTGCGCGAAGGCGTGAAGGAAATTAACCTGATTTCGCAGGACACGACATACTTCGGCATGGATCGCCGGGTCGGCGAACGCCCGAACAAACGCAGCGTCGTCGATTCCTCCAAAGGCGAATCGCTCGCAACGCTTCTGCGCGAACTGAACAAGTTGAAAGGCGATTTCCGTATCCGGCTTTTGTATACACATCCGGCGCATTGGAGCGACGAATTGATCGCGGCGATGGCCGACTGCAAAAAAGTCGCGCGCTACGCGGACATCCCGTTGCAACACATTTCCGACAACATTCTTTCGGCGATGAAACGCGAAACCTCCGGCGATTACATTCGCGACCTCATTCGCCGGATGCGCGCCGGCATTCCCGGCATCGCGATTCGCACAACATTCATCGTCGGATTTCCCGGCGAAACAAAAAAGGATTTCGACGAACTTTTGGAATTTATCGAAGAAACGAAATTCGACCGCGCCGGCGTTTTCGCCTACTCGCAGGAAGAAGGAACGCCGGCCGCCAAAGCGCCGGCGCAAATCGGCGCACGCACGAAAACCGCGCGGCGAAACCGCGCCATGGCGCTGTTGCAAAAACTCTCGCTCGAACGCAATCGTGCCATGGTCGGCAAAACCCTGCGCGTGCTCGTGGACGAGCCCGGCGTTGCGCGCTCGGATGCCGACGCCATGGACATCGACGGCACGGTTTTGGTGCCGAAGACGCTGCCGGCCGGCACGTTTTGCGATGTCGTCGTGCGCGGCTTCCGCGCCTACGATTTAATCGCGAAGTAAAGCGGGGCGCCCCGGGAAATCGCCGGCATTCGGAAATCTTTCGCATTCGCCTTTTTATTTTCCGGCGCTTCACTGCGGACCGTTCATTTATTCTATGAGCAAATTTCTTGTGGTAACAAACCGCACCGAGCGCATGCCGCTCGAAATCCCCGGAGTCCAAGGCGTAACGGCGCGTCAATATCTCACCGACCCGATTTTCGCCTCAATGCGCGGCGTGCGCGTGCTGAATCTGTGCCGATCCTACACCTATCAAACAAACGGCTATTACGTTTCGCTGCTCGCCGAAGCGCGCGGGCACAAACCGCTGCCCCGCATCACGACGATTCAAGACCTGAAATCCGCCTCAATCATCCGCTCCGCCGCCGGCGACCTCGACGAGATCATCGATGACACGCTCTCGCATTTGTCGGGCAACACATTCGAGCTGATGATTTATTTTTCGCGCGGCACGCACAAACACTACGACCGGCTTTGCCGGCAAATTTTCAACATTTTCCCGGCACCGATTTTGCGTGCAGCGTTCAAAAAAACCGACGAAGGCTGGGAGCTGCGCATGGTTTCCGCTGCGGCGATTTCCGAAATTCCCGGCGAGCACATTCCGGCGTTTCGCGACCTTGCCGCAGACTTCATCCGGCGCGACGCCACGCCGGCCCGCCCGAAACCGGCAGGACGTTACGACTTGGCGATCTTGTGGGACAAGAATGATCCGACTCCGGCATCGAACGAAAAAGCGATCCAACGTTTCATCAAGGCCGCCGACAAACTGTCCATCGACACGGAAATCATCGACCGCGACGACCTCGGGCGCGTCGGCGAATTCGACGCGCTTTTCATCCGCTCGACGACGGCGGTGGACAACTACACGTTCCGTTTCGCGCGAGTCGCCGAATCCGAAGGGCTCGTCGTCCTTGACGACGCCGCCTCGATCATTCGTTGCTCAAACAAGGTTTATTTGGCGGAACTCTTCGAACGCCACGACATCCCGACGCCGTCAACATGTGTCGTGCATCGCGACAACATCGACCAAGCGCTGGCGCAAATCGGGCTGCCGGCGATTTTAAAGCAACCCGACAGCGCGTTTTCACAAGGCGTCGTGAAAGCAAAAACCGAGGACGAATACCGGCGAATTGTCACAGACCTCATCGACGAATCCGACCTCGTCATCGCGCAGAAATATCTGCCGACCGATTTCGACTGGCGCATCGGCATTCTCGACGGAAAGCCGCTTTACGCCTGCAAATACTACATGTCGCGCGGCCACTGGCAGATTTACAACCCCGAAAACAAAACGCCTTCGAAAGGTGCCGGCCGACACGAAACGCTGCCCGTGGAAATGGCGCCGCGCACCGTCGTGCGCATCGCATTGAAAGCCGCGAACGCAATCGGCAACGGTCTTTACGGCGTGGACGTCAAAGTCGTCGACGGAAAGCCCTACGTCATCGAGGTAAACGACAACCCGAGCATTGACGCCGGCGTAGAGGATTCCGTTTTGCGCGAAACGCTTTACGACCGCATCATGGAATATTTCCTGCGGCGTCTCGAACGAATCAGCGACGGACGCGAAGAGTAAACGCGCCTTGCCAAAAAAAAGTTGTTTTTCCCGGCAAAAAGGCCTTCCTGCTTCGTTCCCATGATTTATTTGGCCTACATCTTTGCGCTGCTTCTTGTCATCGTTTGCGCGCTCGCTCTGCTTGTCATCCTCATGCAACGCCCGAGCGCCAACGCCGGCATGGGGGCTGCGCTCGGCGGCGGTGCCGCGGAATCCGTTTTCGGCGGCGACTCCGCCAACGTACTCAATAAGATGACCTACTCGCTCATCGCGATTTTCTTTGTTTTGAGCTTCGGACTTTATCTCGGATTTTTGGCCAATTCCAAATCGACCGGTTCTTCAAATCGCCTCGACGAATTGACAAAAGAGCAATCGGCGACACCGGCACCGGTCGAAAAAATCGCCCCGGCCCCCGTTTCGACACCGGCTCCGGCGGCAACGCCGGCTCCCGCGCCGGCTCCCGCAAAATAATTTTCGCAAAGAAAACTCTTCCGCAAAAAACCGCCTTCTCCCGAAGGCGGTTTTTTTATACGCCGGCAAATTTCTTAATGCTTAAACCTGCCTTCGTAATTCAAAAGTGGGGTCAAGGTGCTGTAAGCCGGATTCTGTGACAACGCGCCGGAGCGCGTTGTCCGCATTCATTCCTCTGCGCCGGAACTCGCGTCCCGGTGCCCGCCTTGCGGCGGTGCGACATACCCGGAATCATTGAGCGGGCCGCCCGATTCCTTATTTTGTCTTGCACCCGGTCGGGTTTATCTTGCCGCCGGCATCGCTGCCGGCGCGGTGGGCTCTTACCCCGCCTTTTCACCCTTACCGACGTGAACGCCGGCGGTTTATTTTCTGTGACACTTTCCGTTACCGGCGAGTTACCGCCGGCACCCGCGCTTTCGAGCGGGACCGTGCCCTGCGGTGTCCGGACTTTCCTCTCGGTTTTTTACGCCGAGCGAATGCGCGCACCTTGACCTTGCGGGTGAATGTCGCGGGTTCGCGCAGGCAAAGCAAGTTTCTTCGCGCTTCCGCGTGTATTTCAGCGGGCGGTTGCGGCGCGATTGAACGCACTCACGAGCGCGTAAAGCCCGGCCATTTCGATGTTCGAGTCGATGCCGCAGCCCCAGAAAACTTTTTTGTCCGTGTTGCGCTCAACCGAAATGTAGGCCGCCGAATCCGTGGCCGAGCCGACGCCGATGGCGTGCGCGCTGTAATGTTTCAGGTGGAAATTATGCCGGTGCTGCGATTCAAGCGCATTAACGAATGCGTTCAACGGGCCGTTGCCGAGGCCTTGGATGATGCTCGTTTCGCCGGCATATTTTATCTTGGCGACAACGGCAACCGTGTGTTCGGCGCAGGAAACCGCGTTGTCTTCGAACGACTCGATTTCAAGCGGCGTCGTCACGTTCACGAATTTCTCGCGGAAATGCTTTTCGATTTCCGTCGGCGTGAGATCGCGCTGCGCGGCGTCGGCGATGGCATTGATCGTGTCGCCGACTTGCGGGTGCATAGCCTTCGGCAAATCCAATCCGAACTCGCGGTCGAGAATGTAGGCGACGCCGCCCTTCCCGCTTTGCGAATT
>JAVBUU010000102.1:0-11308 GCA_031555005.1 Opitutales bacterium
TGCTTGCCGCGGCACCGAGCGTTTTTGCCGCCGGCACCGGTGCCTCGGATCGCCTGAAAATCGGCGTTGTCGGATGCGGCGGGCGCGGCATCGGCGCCGTTTTCAATTGCCTGGACGCCGACCCGTCGGTGCAGCTTTGGGCGGCCGGCGATATTTTTCAGGACATGACAAAACGGGCGCAGGATGTGTTCAAAGAGCGCATTCCGGCAGAGCGCAACGCGCTTACCGACGATCGCTGCTTTTCCGGATTCGACGCGTTCAAGGGCGTCATCAATTCCGGCGTCGACCTCGTAATTCTCGCAACGCCGCCGAATTTCCGCCCCGAGCACATGGAGGAGGCCGTCAAAGCCGGCGTGCATATTTTTGCGGAAAAACCGGTCGCCGTGGATCCTGCCGGCGTGCGGCGCGTGCTTGCCGCGGCGGAACTCGCGGCGGCGAAAAAACTCTCGATTGTCGCCGGCACGCAACGCCGGCACAGCAGTGTTTACATCGAAACGCTGAAGCGCGTGCTCGCCGGCGACATCGGCGAATTGGTCGGCGGGCAATGTTACTGGATGGGCGGCGAGCTTTGGCACAAAGGCCGCAAGCCGGAATGGAGCGAAACGGAATACCAAATCCGAAATTGGCTCTACTTCACGCGGTTCAGCGGCGATCACATCGTCGAGCAACACGTCCACGGCATCGATGTCATGAATTGGGCGTTCGGCGGACCGCCGGTGAAAGCCTTCGGCGTCGGCGGCCGGCAAACGCGCACCGACCCGAAATACGGCAATATTTTTGACCATTTTTCGATTGAGTTCGAATACGCCGGCGGCGTGCGCGTCCAAGGCAGTTGCCGGCAGGCAAACGGCGCAGCCGTCCGCATCACGGAGCGCATCGTCGGCACGCACGGCGTCGCGACGCCGGGAAAAATTACCGGCAAAAACGCGTGGAAGTTCGAAGGCGACAACCCGAACGCCTATGTCCAAGAGCATATCAATTTAATAAAAGCGATCCGCTCCGGTACGCCGCGCAACGAAGCAAAAGCCGTTGCGGAAAGCACGCTCACCGCAATTCTCGGCCGTATGGCCGCTTATACCGGCAAGGAAATAAAATACGAATGGGCGCTGAAAGCCTCGACGCTCGACCTTTCGCTGCCGCCGGTGTTCGGCGAGGTGCCGCCGGAGGAAATCGCCGTGCCCGGCAAAACGCCGTTGGTGTAAATCGCTCCGGGTTGAATTCTCCGCCGTTTGCGGCGGGATTGCCTTGGGGGGGCACGCATCTTGCGTGCTGCGTCCGGCATCCTTGCCGGACGCAAGAAGCGCGCGGAAAAATCGCCGGTGTCGGCGGATGCTGCCGGCAAGGATGCCGGCAACGGCACGCAGGATGCGTGCCCCCCCCCCGATACAAACCTTTCCCGCCTCCTTGTAATTTTTCGCGATACCGCGCCGTTTGCGGCGGGATTATTCATTTCGCGTTTTTTGCAATTTTTCGCTTCACTCGACCGGCGCGCGCAACCATAACGTTGTCCGTTTTATGCGCCCGTCGTATCGTCACACAAAAATAACTTTCACGCTTGGTCCGGCAACTTGCGAGCCGCAGATGCTCGAAGAAGTCATTCGCGCCGGAGCCGATGTCTGCCGTCTGAACATGGCGCACGCCAACCACGATTGGGTGCGCACGATGGTTGCCCGCGTTCGCGAGGCCTCCAAGCGCGTCGGGCGCGAAATCCCGGTCATGATGGACGTCAAGGGTCCGGAAATTCGCACCGGTGCACGCGACCGGGCAGTAGAACTCGCCGTCGGCGATTTGATCGATTTAATCGTCAATCCGGAAGCACCGGCGACGGACGGCGTTCTCGCCGTGCCGGTCAATTATCCGTTGCTCGTTCGCGACGTGCCGGCGGGCGGCCTTGTTCTCGTGGACAGCGGACTCATCCAACTTCGCGTGGTTGAAAAACAGGCGGATCGCCTGCGTTGCCGCGTCGAACAACCCGGCAAGCTCGGCAGCCGACGTCACATCAATTTGCCCGGCATTCACGTTGAACTGCCGTCGCTCACCGAAAAAGACAAAGGCGACGTGCTTTGCGGCATCGAGTGCGGCGTTGACTTTTTCGCGCTTTCTTTCGCGCGTTCCGGCGAGGACATCGACACGCTGCGCCGTTTCTTAAACGAGCACGGTTCGCGCGCCCGCATCATCGCGAAAATCGAAGACCAGTCCGCCATCAAAAACCTCAAAGACATCGTCAATTCCGCCGATGCCTTGATGGTTGCGCGCGGCGACCTCGGTATCGAAGTGCCTTACGAAACATTGCCGCTGATTCAAAAAGAAGCCGTGAAAATGGCGATCGGCGCATGGAAGCCGGTGATCATCGCGACGCACATGCTCGAATCGATGATCGAAAATCCGGTGCCGACGCGCGCCGAAGTGACGGACATCGCCAACGCGGTTCAGGAATTTACCGACAGCGTGATGCTTTCCGGCGAAACGACCACCGGCAAACACCCGCTCAAATGTATCGAGGTGATGAGCCGCATTGCCGAGAAAATGGAAGGCGCGATGCCGCGCGGGTTCAACATGCCGATGAGCAACAAAAAGCTCGACGAGCTCCGCGGTTCCAACGCCAACACGGTTTTCGACAGCGGCAAAATCAAAATGCTGCACGCCGCCGCCGGTCTCGCGATGGAGCTGCCGAATGCCGCCGTCATCGTTTTCACGCGCAACGGCGACTTGCCGCGCGCGCTGTCGTCCTCGCGTCCGAAAGGCTGCCCGATCTTCGCGTTCACCGAAGATCCGGAAATCGTCCGCCGCATGCGTCTTTCCTGGGGCGTCGTGCCGTTCCTGCTCAAGTATGAAGAAAAAAATCCGCGCGAAATGTTCGAGAGCGCGGTTGCCTGCTTGAAGAGCGAAGGCTGGGTCGGGTACGGCGACCATTTGGTTACGGTGACGAACAACGTGTTCGACGGTCATCTCGTCGAGAGCACGCACTTGCACCGCGTGGAATAATGCGCGTTCGCGCAATTCCGCAAAAAAACCGCGAACTTTCGTTCGCGGTTTTTTTTGTCACCAGATTTGCCGGTTTTAATTTTTCAGGTTACAGCGTTGCTTGGTAACCGGCGGCATCAAGAAGCGCGGCGACTTCGGCCGGGTTCCCGATTTTGATTTTAATCATCCAGGCAGCCCCGTAAGGATCGCTGTTAACGAGTTCCGGCGACGCATTGAGCGCGTCGTTGGCTTCGACGATTTCGCCGGAAATCGGGCAATATAAATCCGAAGCGGCCTTCACGGATTCGACGGTGCCGAAAACGTCGTGCGCCGCGAACATATCGCCGGCTTTCGGAAGATCGACAAATGTGACGTCGCCGAGTGCGGTTTGCGCGTGGTCGGTGATGCCGACGGTGGCAATGTCGCCGGCAACGGCGATCCATTCGTGTTCCTTGGTGTATTTCAGGTCAGCAGGGATGTTGCTCATGTTTTGTATTTCTTAGAAATTCGGAGGGAAAAGGAAGAGGATTATCGAGGTTAAATTACGGATGACTGATTGCGGTCTGCCGGAAATATTCCGGCGCTTGCCCACATTTTCGTTAATCCGAAATCAATAATCCGTCTCCCGATATTTTATTTAACAAACGGTTCGTTGACGACGATCAGCGGGATTTTGTTACCGCGAATATCGACAACAAGGCCTGCCTGCTCGGCATCCGGGATGCTGATAAGCGCACTGCCGATCGGTTGGTTCAGACAGGGCGATTGCGTGCCGGAAAGCACTTCGCCGACTTGCCCGCCGGCGGGATTGAGAATGGGCACGCCTTGACGGGCAATCCGGCGATCGTCCAATTTAAAGAAAATAACTTTGCTCGGAAGCCCGGCGGCTTTTTGCTCAAGAAGCGCCTCCTGCCCGATAAACGCGGCCGACTTGTCGAACTTGACCGTCCAGCCCAGGCCGGCTTGGAGCGGGGAAATTTTTTCCGAAATTTCGTGCCCGTAAAGCGGGTAACCGGCTTCGAGACGAAGCGAGTCGCGGCAACCGAGGCCCGCAAGTTTCATGCCTTCGGGCGCGCCGGCAGTCCAAAACGCTTCGGCGATTTTATCGGCGGCAGCCGCCGGCAAATAGACTTCGAAGCCCGGCGAGCCGGTATAACCGGTGCGCGAAATGATGCAGCCTTCGACGCCGGCAACAGCGCCGACGACAAACCCGAAACGCTTAATCCCGGCAAGCGCGACGCCGGTGAGTTTCGCCAAAATGCCTTCGGCGAGCGGGCCCTGAATCGCGAGCTGCGCCCACGCCTTGCATTCGTCGGCGACGGTAACGTTAAAGGATTTCGCTTGTTCTTGAAGCCAGGCGACGTCCTTGGCGGCGTTGCCGGCGTTGAGACAAATCAGAAACTCTTCTTCGCCGAGCCGATAAACGATCAAATCATCCACGCAACCGCCGTCCGGCTGACACATCACTGTGTATTTCGCAAAACCGATTTTGAGGTTCGCGTAAATATTCGTCATCACGCGATCGAGGAATTTTACGGAATCGGGACCGGTGACACGGGCTTCGCCCATGTGCGAAACGTCAAACAAGCCGGCCTTTTGGCGAACGGCCATGTGTTCTTCGATAATCGTCGTGTATTGAACCGGCATTTCCCAGCCGGCGAAAGGAACGACGCGCGCGCCGTGGCGAACGTGGAAATCGTAAAGAGGAGTGCGTTGCAATGCGGGAGTGGTCATGATCGGCGGAAATTGTCGGCAGGGCCGGCGGTGTCGAATAAAAAAGCCCGTTTCGCGCCCCGTTTTTCCGGCACGGTCGGCATCCCGCCGTGTCGAAAAAATATCGGAACAAATCGGTCGGGGGAATGCGGAGCCCCTGCCCGAAAACGAAACACGTGAAAGAAGTTATTCTCCGGCGGGCGCCTTGGCCTGCGATGAATATTCACGGATCAGCGCATCGCGCTCCGTTTTATATTCGGCTTCCGAAATACGTCCTTCTTTGCGCGCGCTCACAATCGCCATCATTTGCGAAGAAAAATCGACGTATGACTTGGCGGGCTCCGGCTCTTGCAACATCACGTTGACCGAGGACGGGAATTGCATACGCGGCGAATCGGCACGCGCGTTCGGAACCGGCGCCGGAACCAATTCCGTCGTGAACGGTTGATAATCCTTCAACTCAACGCGGAGGCTGTAATTCGTGTCGCGTTTGAGCACGAGCGAAGTCGGCGTCACGCCGACTTTTTCCTCGCCCAAATAGACCGTTGCGCCGCTCGGTCGGGAAGACACGGCAACTTCTTGTTCCGTTTGACGGTCAAAAGAGGCGCACCCGGCAAAAGCGAGCGCGAAAAGCGAAAGAGCGACGGAGGTAATCTTCATGGTGTTCATATTAAAAAAAGAGACGTGCGCCGAATTTGATTTTGAAAACCGATAAAGCAAGCCCGTTACGGCACAAGGCGCACATTTTTCCCCGATTTTCGACTTTCCGGGATTGACGGCCGGCACGCGGACAACACTTTTGCGCCCGCTTCGAAATTTTATTCGAAACGCCGACATAGCACAGTGGTAGTGCAGCCGCCTTGTAAGCGGCAGGTCGTCAGTTCAAATCTGACTGTCGGCTCCACTTTTTTCTCAACTGCTACTTGGTGTAACGTTACCACAAGCGACTCTGACTCGCTTTGTCTTGGTTCGAATCCAAGTTGAGCAACCACCCGCGTTAATTTAAGAATTAAGATTTAAGAAGTAAGAAAATGAAGAACGACGCGACCGCCGAGCTTCACGAAATTTTATCGGCACCGTTGCCGGAAAACCGCGCCGCATTTGCGCGCTTTCTGCAAATCGCGCCGGCGCTCGACCGTTCGCCGGAAATCCGGCTTTTTAAAAACGCAGCCGACGAATCCGATTTTTCGCAAAGCGACTGGGCAAACGCCGCCGCAATTTTTCAGAAAAAACTCGAAACGCAAAAACGCTTTGCCGGGTTTTCGAAAAAGCTCGGTTATCTGTGTTGCTGCGCGGGAGCCCTCGCCGGAATGCCGCCGGAACTGCGCCCGGCACTCGCCCGGCACGTCGAGGCGATGCTCGACGAATTCGGATTTTCGGGGTGAAGCCGCTTGCCGGAAGAAAAGGGACTTTCGAAAAATTCCGGTTTCGAATTCGCGGGAGAATCGCGGCGAGACTCAATATGAATAACCTCCGGCGCGGCTCCACCCGAGGTGATTCACATTAAGCCGCGCTGCGGCTTTTGTCGCCGGGGCAATATCAGGCACGCAAAAATATCTCAAAAATTCATTTCTCCCGAAAATCGGCATAAACCGCCGCCGCCGGCAATTGTGCGTTGCGTTTTCGCCGCCGCCGCCGAACTTTTCGCAGGCAACACGCTCTCATGAATTACTACTATATCAGCGCCGAAAACAAAGCCGAAGGCCCCGTATCCGCAGAACAATTACAAACATTGCTTGCGGCCGGCACAGTGAACGCCGGAACAAAAGTAGCGGCCGTCGGCGCAAACGAATGGGTGCCGATCTCAGTCGCCGTGCCCGTCCCGATGAACGCCGGCATGCCGCCGCCGATCAACCCGGTGCCCGCCCCGAAAATCCAAAACACCGCCAACGGACTCGCGGTAACGTCACTGGTATTTTCACTGCTCGCGATTCCCGGCGCGCTTTTTTGCTGCTGCGGGCCGGTGTTTGCAATCGTCGGAATCGTTTGCGGCCACCTCGGCCTCGCGCGCGCCAAAAAAAATCCCGCCGGCGGCGGCCGCGGACTTGCGCTTGCCGGAACGATCATCGGTTATGTTTCCGTGCTTTTTTTGATGCTGTTGGCGGGGATCTTCGTCGCCTTGGCGCTGAACGATCCCCGGTTCATGGATGATTTGAAATTGGAAATGGAGCGCATCCGACAGGAACAATACCGGGAACTCGACTGATTCGCAATCGAGGCAAGCCGCGCCCCGAACCGGCAGATTTGCCCGAAAAACATGCAAACACTCCTTGAGATTTTAAAAAAAACGGAGGCCTTTTTTGCCGGAAAAGGGTTGGAAAGTCCGCGCCTTAACGCCGAGCTGCTTCTCGCCGGCGCGCTCGGATGCAAGCGGCTCGACCTGTATTTGCAATTCGAACGCCTGTTGCCGGAAGACGTTCTCGCTAAACTCCGCGACCGGGTGCGCCGGCGCGCCGCGCGCGAACCGCTTCAATACATCGCCGGCGAAACCGAGTTTCGCGAACTCGTGCTGAAATGCGACCGGCGCGCGCTCATTCCTCGGCCGGAAACCGAAGAACTCGTCGAACTTGTTTTGCAAAAAATTCCCGGCGGATCGAGCGCGCGCGTCGTTGATCTCGGCGCCGGCACCGGCGCCGTCGCGCTCAGCCTCGCGTTCGAACGCCCGACGCTGCGCGTCGTCGCCGTCGAGCAATCGCCGGACGCGCTCGCCCTGGCGCGCGAAAACGCGTGTAAGTATAATTTGGAAACGCGCGTCGAATTTGTATCCGGAAACTGGATGCAACCGCTCGCCGGCACGTTCGACGCCGTAATCTCGAATCCGCCGTATCTCACCGAGGAGGAACTCGCGACGGCCGACCCCGAAGTGCGCGACTGCGAACCGCGCGCCGCGCTCGTCGCCGGCGACAACGGGCTTGCCGATTTGAAAACCATTTTAACGCAGGCGAAATCGCGCCTCAACGCCGGCGGATTTGTCGCGCTCGAAACCGGCATCGCCCATGCCGCCGCGCTCGAAGCACACGCCGCCGCGCTCGGTTACGCGGACTCCAAAGTGTGCCGCGACATGAGCGGACGCGACCGGTTTTTTATCGCCGGCATTTAAAATCCGCCGAGTTTGTCCGCCATGGATTTCGACTTTTCGGCAATTCTTTATCTTTGGTCGCTTTTTCTCGGCACCTACATCGGCATTTTGCCGATCAGCAACCCACTCGCGAGCGCACCCACGTTTCTCGCGCTCACGCGCGGCGATTCCGAAGATTACCGCCGGTTGCAGGCTCGGCGCGCCTGTTTTTACGTCGCATGCATTCTTTGTGCTTTCCTGCTTTGCGGCACGTTTATCATGAAGTTCTTCTCGATTTCGATTCCCGGTATTCGGATTGCCGGCGGGATTCTCGTCGTGAAAGTTTCCATGGACATGCTTGCCGGCAAACTCCTGGCGAATCCGGACGACCCGGCACACGAAGCCGCCATGCACAAGCGCGACATTTCGTTCACGCCTCTCGCGATCCCGATGCTCAGCGGACCGGGCTCAATCGGCGTCGCGCTCGGGTTTACGTCGCTCGCCAAGGCTTGGTATGATTACGCGGCAATTATTGTCGGCATTATCGCCGTCGCCGTCACCAGCTACTACACGCTGATTTTTTCCGGTAAACTCGTGAAGCTCATCGGGCCGGTCGGTCTCAACGCGATGACGCAAATCATGGGGCTTTTGCTCATGTGTATGGGCGTGCAATTCGTCGTCGCCGGCGTGACGGCGATTCTTTCGGATCCGGCCTTTGTCGGCGCGATTCTGGACGCAATCGCCGGTGCCGCGGCACGGTAATTTTCCGGTTTCCGTGCAATTTGCCCCGGCAAATCGCCGGCGAAGGGTCCGATTCACGAGACAATAAAATCGATTGTTTGCCGGGAAACGGCGCATCCGCCGGCGCAGGAAGAATCGTATTTCGACAAAATGTCTTTGCATTCATGATTCGGGGCCGCCAATCGACAATCTTCAAGATTGTCGATCCCGGACACGCCGCCGACGCTCGAACATCAAAGAGAAACCTTGCAACATATAGCGCTTAACAAAGACATTGCGAGACTTGTAGATGTTTTACAAACATGAACAGGAGGTCGCGGAGCGCGTGGAGAAATGGCCTCTGCGACCTCCATGTCCTCCTGTTAAAAATTGGATCGTGTCGAAACACTCTCAATGTTATTTGAAAACATTATAAAGCACTGCAGGGCGTTGACACGGCCCTCGGGCGCTCTCATCGAACGTGCGGAAGAGAGACCGCGATATCCGCCCGTGAAATATCCGCCACTCGCTCCGGGCAAAATGTTTCAAACGCGCCCCGCCTCCCCTTGCGCTCTTTGCGGCAGCGCTTAGAGTGAAATTATTTTCACCTTGTGCGTTTTCTCATTTTCCCCTTCAAACGTCACCGTTATATAAATGTCGTCCTTCGGAAGCATATTGCCGAGATTCGTAACATCTATTTGCGCGATAAAAAAATAATAAACATTCCCCTTTTCTGATTTTCTGAGACTTCTTTTCTGTCGCTTCATCTCAACTTTGAACAGATTCGGATGTGAGATTTCAATTGAGCGAATAAACTTCTCCTTCGGCAAATTATCCGGCTTACACACAAAAAATGACAAACTCATCCGTGTGCCCGGATAACGATTCACTGCGCTGAAATTAAGAATTTGCGGTGTCACGTAGGATGAAAATTTCGCTTTTGCCGTGAGACTCAACTTTACGGGCTTCGGCGTCTCGAAGAAGGATACCAGAACCTCCGCCGTCCGCCCGATAAAATCTTCATCGGTCAAATTCATCTTAACCTCGATCGTCGCTTCCTCCCCGGCTTTTATCACGGCCTCGGAATACGTCACTGACGCGCAAGAACAAGATGCGGAAACTTTATTGATCTTTATGTCTTTGCCTCTCTCGTTTAAAATCCGGAACGAATGCGTTATTGTCGCTTTTCCGCGGATCAATTCAACATCTCCGGCATCGAAAGCGGGCGCTTCGCAACTAACATTTAAAGATTCCGTTGCGTTGAGACTCGAAAAGACATCTCCGCATAACAGAAGGAAAATCACGAAGTAGCGCATACGATTTTCTTCTTTTTTGAACAAAATGAATAGATAAGGATTACGGAAAAAACGCCCGTCAGCACCAATCCGGTTAAATACGGATCGAAGCCGTTGCCGACAGGATTCGGCGAAGCCGTTAAAGCAATATATTCGTCGGGATACGGCGCATTTTGATCCTTATCTCGATATGTGATGATGTTCGGCGGATCAATTAATTGAATACTTCCGGATGCGACCCTTTTCTTCAAAATGATATGAGCTTCATTACTTCGCTCAATAAGATAAAAGACCAAAGTTTTTTCATCCGATTTACGCAGCTTTTCATCCGAAAATTTCGTAATTTTGCAGTGATATCCCTCTTTCTCCAAAAATAAACGTAACTGCGCCAAACTCGTGCCTTTTTCTTGCGAATTCGGAAAAAATGAAACCAATTGCTCAAAAGAATACTTGTCGTCACCCCAAAGCCGAAGTGCAACATACAGGCAATTGATGCCGCACAACCCGGCACTCGGCGCCTGTTCCGGTTCAACAGAAAGCGGGGGAAAATCTTTCCCTTCGATCCCGTTTCCCGCAACCGTGCCAAGGGCAGACACAAGTCCCATAATCAGAGACAACGCGATAACGCACAGCCTGACAAGAATGTTATGTTGCGAATACTTAATCATTTGTCTTGCCTTTTGACATCCGATACAAGTTCATCCAGCGCTTTCTCCATCGCCTTTCCTTGCTTGAGGAGATCCGCCTCGGTGACAGTTTTACGCGTCTTTTCAATATAATCGGTAACACGCGTGCCGACAGGGAATGTTATATCAAAATCACCGCTTTTCGCTATGGGATCTATTTTAACGGACTCCGGAACAACGGACTTTCTTTCTTCGTAAACAACTTTCCCGGTAGGATCATAACCCCTGTAAATGAAATCTAAAGGGACTTGATAGCCATTTACAATCTTAGTTCGTTGAACATCTATTGTGTTGCAATCGTAATACTTGTCGGAATCATCCATAGAGTCGATTAACGTTATGCGCATCAACAAACCGGATTCTGGATTAAACAACAGCTTCACTCCGCGACTGCCAACACGAATCTCAATATTTTTATTATCTATCGCATATTTCACATCTTCTTTTTCAAGATTTCTCAATATTTCAAACAGCGGATCTCCAAATGAAGTCCGAAAACAATACATAAAAAGGGAATACGAGCTTGCCCCTCCCGACGAAACTGTTGCCTGTCCATCAGATTTAAATATATTCTTAAACAGCATCTGCTCATTATATAACGCAGGAAATTTTACGGATGAAAAAGCAACTCCGTTCCAGGCTCGCTCTTCACATACCGCGCTGCCGTTTGATTCCGGGTCAAATCTGCGCATCGTCCTGCTTTTGAAAAACCCTGTCTTTATTTCCTCAATAATTGCGACCCGCTCCGTTACAAACCACTTACCATCACGCTTTTCTTCGGTTACATACTCTGCCGAAACTCGTTCAAACGGACGGATCTGATTTTGCAACGCCGCTATGCCTTTCTTAATAAAACTATCATTCTCCGCCAC
>JAVBUU010000041.1:0-10360 GCA_031555005.1 Opitutales bacterium
CGCTTTGTGCGTCTTGCGGCCTTTCCAGTCGGCTTGCACGGCGCCGATGCCGATTTTCACGGGCGCGTCGCCGGCGGCGGTGACGGTGCTTTCGACTTTCGTGAAGTCGCTGCCGGCTTCGACGGTGAATTTTTTTACTTCGGAGATTTCGCGTCCGCCGATTTTTTGCGGGGCGTAGTGAAGTTCAAAGACGCTGCGAATCGGGCCGGAGGCGAGGACTTTTTGGGACGTGAAGTTGCCGAGTTGATGCCATTTTCCGTCGGCGAAAATGACCATGCCGCCGCAGCCGAGCGAGGTGCCGACGTCGTAGCAATCGACGCCTTCGCCGTTGTCTTTGTGGTAGTTGTAGCCTTTTTTATACCACTTGTCCACGATGAGCGCCGGTGTGGATTTGACCCAAACGTCCACGCCGCTGTTGTTGGTGTGGTCTTTGGTGATGAGGGTCGGGCCGTACATGCGGTGGGCGATGCGGTCGTTTTCCCAGGCGAAGTCGTCCATGCGCTCGGGGACGAAGCGTGCGTGCGTGAAGGGAAGGGGCGCCGGGGTTTTGAGTCCGGCGGGTTTTTTCACGATGATGAAGCGGCACGTGTCTTTGCCGACAAGCGGGGTTTGGAAAAGCAGTTTGCCCTCGAAATTTTGCGTTTGGACCAGGCGCGGCGAGAGGGCGTCGAAGACGAGGACCTCGTCGGGGTTCTCGGTGCCGGCGAGTGTTTTGAGTTTGTCCGCCGGGATTTCGACGGTTTGCCACGGGCGGTATTCGGCGGAGGGATTTTTTACGGAAACGGTGCCGTGTTTTTCGCCGGCAAGGATAGCGGCTTTATACATTTCCGAGGCGAAGAGGAGATAAGCGCCGGTGCCGTAGCGCTCGGTTTGTTTCGGTCTGATGCGCAACGGGGCTTCGCCGACGGGCTGGATGGAGCCGACGCGGCCGTCGGGGTAAACGTGGCGGTTGATTTCGTTCCATGCTTTCAAGACCGCCGGCCTGTATTCGGCGGGGTCGAGGAGACCGGTATTGATGCCCCATGCGAGGCCGTAGGCGATGAATCCCGTGCTGCTCATTTCGGGGTCGGGATATGATTCCGGGTCAAGAAGGCTGGTGTGCCAGGCGCCGTTTTTGTCTTGGAGCGAAATGAGCTTTGCGGCCATTTCCTTGAACTGTGTTTCGAATTTGGCGCGGTCGGGGTAATCGGCCGGCATGTATTGGAGGACGCGCGCGAGGCCGCCCATGACCCAGCCGTTGCCGCGGCCCCAGAAGACTTTTTCTCCGTTCTTTTCTTTTGCGTCGAGATACTTGTGGTCGCGGGTGTAGAGGTGCGCCTCTTTATCGTAGAGGTAGTCGGAGGTTTTCCACCAGTGGGTGCTCATGGCGTCGGTGTAACGCATGTCGCCGGTGGCCCGGGTGAGACGCGCATAGACGGTGGGCGCCATGAAGAGGGCATCGCACCAAGACCAATTTTTCTGACCGTCTTTTGCGCGATAATTGAAATTGTCCGCGTTTTCCGGCGGGTTGGTTGAGAGTACCCGGTCGATTTGAGTCTTCGTGCCGGCGAGGTATTTGGGGTTGTGAAAACGTTGCGCGAGTTCGGCGTAAAACTGTCCGATAGTGTAGTCGTCGGCATGGTATTTGTTGTTGCCGCGCAGTTGCATCTTCCAGTCAAACTTTTCGCCGACGCTGATTGCGTGGTCGGCGAAGCGTTGTTCCGGCGAAATGTCCGTGAGTGCCATGTGACCGGCGTAATAGGCACCGCCGATCCAGTCGATGACCGGGGATTTCCCGTAGTCGCTCTTTTCGTTTTTGCCGGTGTCTTTGTTTTTTACCGTGCGCGGTTGCGCGAGTTGCCAATCGGCGACACGTTCCATGTCGGCGAGGATTTTTGCCGGATTGAGTGCGGCGGCTTCGGCGACGTTACCGGCGGCCGGTGCTTCCGGCTCCGCTTGAATAAAGGGGGTGTACGCAAGTACGCCGAAGACCGGCGCAAGGACGAGCAGCAGGGTGTTCTTCATGGTCAGGGGTGTTGAAAGCGAGCGGAGGGGATTGTCAAAAAAAGGAGCACCCGCCGAAGGTTAACAGTTAATCGGATGCGTGTCGCGTGCGCGCGGATTTCGGT
Source organism: Opitutales bacterium (assembly GCA_031555005.1). Taxonomy (GTDB): domain Bacteria; phylum Verrucomicrobiota; class Verrucomicrobiia; order Opitutales; family UBA953; genus CALNBE01. The sequence continues at coordinate 2,109 of JAVBUU010000041.1, forward strand.
TTTAGATTTCGATTTGCATGCCCAATTCCACGACGCGGTTCGGCGGCAGTTTGAAGTAGGCCGTCGCCGGCACGGCATTGCGGTTGAGTGTCGCAAAAATCTTTTCGCGCCAAATCGGGAAGGCCGATTTTTTCGCGTGGACGATGGTTTCCCGGCTGAGGAAGAACGTTATGTCGTTCAACTTGCATTCAAACCCTTCTTTTTGCGAAATCGCCAGTACGTCCATTGCCTGGATTTCTTCCATGTAGCCGTAGCGTCCGATGATGCGGTAAAATCCGCCGTCGAGTTTTTCGATGGTCGCGCGTTCTTCGGCCGGAACGTAAGGGATGCTTTCCGTGGCGATGCTCAAAATGATCACGCGTTGGTGGAGGACTTTGTTGTGTTTTAAATTATGCAGCAGTGCCAACGGGGTGACGTTGGTGTTGCCGGACATGAAAATCGCGGTGCCGGGGACGCGTTGGATTTTGCTTTGCGCGACATCCTGCAAAAATAAATCAAGCGGCAGGAAGGTTTGCTTGAATCCTTCGTAAAGTACTTCGCGGCCGCGGCGCCAGGTGGTCATCAGGGTGAAAATGCCCACGGCGACCGAGAGCGGAAACCAGCCGCCGTGAAAAAATTTCAGCAAATTCGCATAAACAAAAGTGCTTTCGATCGCGAACAGCGGAACGCAGAAAAGCAGGATTTTCCAGATCGGCCATTGCTTGATATCGCGCAAAACGAAGAAAAAGATGAGCGTCGTCATCATCATCGTAATTGAAACCGCAACGCCGTAGGCGGAGGCGAGGTTGTTCGAATTGCGAAACTGTAAAACGAGAAAAACGCAGGCCAGCATCAGGAACCAATTCACTGGCGCGATGTAGATTTGACCGCGTTCATGTTTGTTGGTGTGCGTGATTTTCAAGCGCGGCAAAAATCCGAGTTGGATTGCCTGCATCGTAATTGAATACGCGCCGGAAATCAGCGCCTGCGACGCAATGATCGTCGCAAACGTTGCCAGGATCACGAGCGGCAGCGTAAGCGAGGGCGGCGCCAACCGAAAAAACGGCTGTTGCGCCACGGTCTCGGGAGCCGACGCCGTCAGCATTAACGCGCCCTGTCCGAGGTAGTTTAAAATGAGTGCCGGCATTGCGATGAACCACCAGGCGGAGCGGATAGGCTTGATGCCGAAATGCCCCATGTCCGCGTAAAGCGCTTCGCCGCCGGTGACGGCGAGAAATACCGCGCCCATAATCGTCATCCAGAGCGGCATCGGGTGCGTGAGGATAAATTCAATCGCGTAATGCGGCGAAAACGCGAGCAGCGGACGAAACGAGTGGATAAACAAATTGTAAGCGCCGAGCGAAAACAGCGTCAAAAACCACAGCATCATCACCGGCCCGAAAATGCGCCCGACTTTGCCGGTGCCGAATTTTTGCACCAGAAACAACCCCACGATGATGACAAGGGCGACGGCGATAATCGTGCTGTCCGCAACGCCCGGTTCGACGACGCGAAATCCTTCGACCGCCGACAAAACCGAAATCGCCGGCGTGATAATGCCGTCGCCGTAGAGCAACGATGCGCCGAAAACGCCGGCAAGCAGAAGCACCGTGCGCAAACGCGCGCGCTTTTTTTCGCCGGAAAAAACGAGCGAAGCCAGCGCGAGAATCCCGCCTTCGCCTTTATTGTCCGCGCGCAAAACGAAAACGACGTATTTCAGCGCGACGAGCAGCCCCACGGTCCAAATAATCAGCGAAAGAATGCCGAGAATGTTTGATTCGCAAAGAATGTCCTCGATGGGCGTGTCGACGCTTTTACGCATCAGGCCGAGAAGGCACTCTTTGAAAGCGTAGAGCGGGCTCGTGCCGATATCGCCGAAGACGATTCCCAGTGCCCCGAGTGTGATCCCGACAACGTATTTTGCGGATTTTTTGCCGACAGGTTGCATTGTCCCCGTCTAAAAAACAAATCCCCGCAAAGGGCAATCGATAACGGCCCTCCCGTGCGTGCGGCCTTTTCAAGCGGCGGGAGGGTAAAAAGTTAACCGGTTTAAAAGTTGAGCCGGTTGAAAAAAAGAAACGAATTGTCTTAATTTTTAAATACCGGATTCATTTTCGGCATTGCACATCGGAACAGTTTCCTTGAGATTGTTCCGGTTGGCAGCCCTTAACCGGGCAGGTCAATAATTTCTCCGGCGCGTGAGAGACGCCGGAGGAAACAGATAACGAGAGTACAATAGAGAGTATGAGTAACCTGCGCGATGAGGGGTGAGAGCCTCATCGCGCTTTTTTTTGCTTTTTTCCTCCGAGTCGTTTGCGACCCGCACATTCGCGCCGTTCTATTTTGTTGCCACGCGAATGAAAATCCGCCGAATGCCGGCACGATTTTAGAGCCCGTGTGGCGGAATGGCAGACGCTGCAGACTTAAAATCTGTTGCCCGCAAGGGCGTGCCGGTTCGATCCCGGCCACGGGCACTTTGTTTTTTTGCGCCGGCCGACGCCGCGCGCGCGAACTCCGCCGATTCTCCCCTTGAACCTTATTCTTCTGAGCGAATCCGAATGCGCCGCCGGCGGGTTGCCTGCGACGGACGCGCGCGCCAAGCATGTTCGGGAGGTTTTGAAACTCGAAGCCGGCGGGAAATTTTTTGTCGGCGTCGCCGGCGGATTGCGCGGCCTCGCCACACTGCTGTCTTGCGACGCGACCGGCATCGCCTGGCGCATTGATTGGGAAAAGGAAATGCAACCGGCGTTGCCCGTGCATATCCTCGTCGGGCTGCCGCGGCCGCAGACCGCGCGAAAAATTCTGCACGACCTCGCTTCGCTCGGCGCGAAAAGTATCCGGTTTTTCATTACGGAAAAGGGTGATCCGGCGTATGCGCAAAGTTCGCTTTGGCGCGCCGGTGAGGCCGGCGAACTTTTACGCAAAGGCGCGGAGCAGGCGTTTTCGACGTTGCTGCCGGCGCTCGCGGTTTGCGAATCGCTCGAAGACGCGCTTGCCGGCGTCGCTCCGGAAGCCGGTGCGCCGGCAACGGCGAAAGTTTTTTTGGATATTTATGAGACTGCCGGCGCGTTGCCGGAAGCCGTTGCCGGAAAAAAATCCGCAATCCTCGCAATCGGCTCCGAGCGCGGATGGAGCGCCGGCGAACGCGCGTTGTTATTGAAAAACGGATACGCCGGCGCGCACATGGGCGATCGCGTTTTGCGCGTCGAAACCGCGTGCGTCGCCGCCGGGGCCGTCGCATTGGGCGCGCTCGGCGTCTGGCGAAAACACGGATAGCGCCGCCGGTTTTGCGCCGCGTTTTTTAACGGCAAATCAGCAGCGAATGCCCGTTGACGCCGACGTCGTTGACTTCCGATTCGAGTTCGAAGCCGGCGTTTCGGACGCAATTCAACATCGTTGCGGCGCGGTAAAAACGGCTGTTTCCGTTCGCCATGCACGTAAAATAAAGTGAACCGGCGTTGAGGCTGAATTCGGCGGCCTTGAATTTTTGCCTGTCGCAAAAGGGCTCCAAAACGCAAACGCGCGCGCCGGGTTTCATGTGCTTGCGGATGCGCCGGAGAATGCCGGTGATTTGTTCTTCGGAAAAGCAGTCGAGGAATTGGCTCATCCACCAAACGTCGGCGTCGCCGGGCAGCGCGGAGTCGTCGAGCATATTGACGCCGGCGGCGTCGAGTCGGGCAGCGTTTTCGCTGCCGGCAACCGCCGCTTTGAACAACGCGACCTGCTCCGGTAAATCGAGCACGGTCACGCGCACGTCCGGATTTTTCGCGACGCACCGGCGGGCGAATTTTCCGGTGTTTCCGCCGATGTCGTAAATCAGTTTCGGCGAGAGTTTGAAGACGTGCGTCAGCGCGGAATCAAACGCGCTGTCCGAGTAAAAATGGTCAAAGGCGAACCAGCTCGTTTTTGCCGGTTCCGGCAGCGACGAAAGCGCCGGATAAATCGTCGGGAATGCGCTGATTTTTTCGCCGAACGCCTTTAAGCCCGCCGGTTTTTCCGTGCGAATCGCCTCGGTGAGATTCGCCATGCCGGCGTAGCAGACGTCTTTGACGAAATCCATGTTCACGCGCGTCATTTCGTCGTGCAGGAGAAAATGGCCGGTTTTTCCGAGCATGAATTTGCCCTCGCTCTTTTTGCGCAAGACGACGCCGGCGCTGCACGCGAGATCCAGCAGAACGCCGACGCCGTATGCGCCGATCCGGCACGCTTTGGCGATTTCGCCGGCGGTCGCGCCGGTTTTCCCCCGGGAATCGAGAAACGCGAGAATGCCGAGATCGCGCAGACTTGCGGCCGCATGAAACAAAACCGGGGCAAATGCGATTTGCTGTGCTGCGCCGATTGCGGAAAGCGCGTCGATATCGTCGTCGGAAATATTGCGGGAGTCCATTGTCGTATGTCGCGTTTTTCCGAAAATTGTCCCGCCGGGCAATGCTCAATGTTTTGCCGGAACGAAGCAGTTGTCGTCGCCGGCGGAGAAGGATTGCGTTACGTTTTTGCGCCGGCAACGTCTTCCGCATGGCCAAAAAGGCAAAAGACGATTCCGGCGCGCCGGCACCGCGCGCGCTTTACACAATTAAACTCACGCCCGAGCAAATCAAGAAACTCGGCGATTGGTGCGACAAGAAGTTGTGGGTGCCGTTTCCCGTCGAATACAGCGCTTTCGCCTACAAAGACGACAAGGTGAACGTCGTCGCCTACAAGTCCGGCAAGCTGGTTGTCTCCGGCAAAAAAACCGAAGAATTCGTCACGAACGTCCTCGAACCCGAAATCACGAAGGAGGCCTTGCTCGGCTACGACGAGGTGCACCATCCCGATTGGTATGAAGACCACGCCGGCCTCGACGAATCCGGCAAGGGCGACCTTTTCGGACCGCTGGTTTCGGCGTGCGTAATCGCCACCGGCGACGCCGTGCGCGAGTGGAAGGAATCCGGCGTGCGCGATTCAAAAACCGTCACGAGCGACGCCGCGATTTTGAAACTCGACAAACAGATTCGCGAAACGCCGGGCGTCGTGGTGAAAACCGTTTTCACCGGCATGGAAAAATACAACGCGCTTTACCGGAAATTTCGCGATAACCTGAACCTCATGCTCGCGTGGTATCACGCCACGGCGCTTGAAGAGGCTTTGCCGGCGTTCCAAGAAAAACACGGCAAATTGCCGGACTGGGGCTTGCTCGACCAATTTACGAAATCGCCGCTCGTGCAGACGGAATTGAAAAAGCGCAAAATCGCGTTCGATTTACGCATGCGCACGAAGGCGGAATCCGACCCGATCGTCGCGGCCGCATCGATTGTGGCGCGCGCGACGTTTGTGCGCGTCTCAAAAAAACTTGCCGAAGAAGCCGGCATGGAATTGCCCAAAGGCTCCGGCGCGCAAGCGAAGGCGGTCGGATTTAAACTCGTGCAAAAATTCGGGCCGGAGGCATTCGGGCGTTTTGCGAAACTGCATTTCCGCACGGCCTACGAGTGCCGGGGCCTGGAGCCGCCGAAACCGAAAATGCTTTGGGTGAAACGGTGAACTTTGCGGCTTATTGAGACGCTTCTCGGCGATTTTCACGCGCCGGTTTTAACCGCAAAGAACGCAAGGAGCGCAAAAATTTATTTTTGTAATTGTTTTTCGGATACAAAATCATTGCCTGCGCGAAATGCCGATATTTTTTAAAACGCAATCTTTGTGCTCCCTGCGTTTTTTGCGGTTAAACAAAAATCGCCGGCGTTCGCCTTGCGCGTCCTTTTCCGGGGGGCGTTTCGCCGGGATTTCATTTTCGCTTGAAGTAACGCCGGCGGAAGAAAGACTGAAAACTCCCGTGCCTGCCGAAACCTCCAAAACTTCGACTAAAAAAACGACGCGTGCCAAAAAACACGCCGGCAAGTTGTCGGAATTGGAAACGGGCGTCGTCGAATTTTTTTCCGAGTTTTCAAAGATTTTCGGGCTCCCTGCCTCGGTCGCGCAAATTTACGGATTGCTGTATTGCAGTGACACGCCGGTGACTTTTGAAAAAATTCGCCGCCGGTTGGCGATTTCCCAAGGCTCCATCAGCCAAGGGCTGCGTTATTTGCAGGCGCAGGGCATGGTGCGCGCGACGCAGGAGAAAGGCGTGCGGCATAAAAAATTCGAACCGGAAACAAGCCTCGGGCGTTTTATGCAGTTATTTTTGCATGAACAGGTTGTGCCGAAACTCGACGCCGGAAAAGCGCGCTTGCGAGAGATCGAAAAACTTGTCGGCAACAAAGAAAAACTTTCGCCGGAGCTGAGTGCGCGTCTGCGACGTTTGGACGGCTGGACGAGTCGCGCGCACGAACTTTTGCCTGCGCTGCGCCAACTCCTCGCCGGCACCGGCGCGTGACGGAATGATGAAAGCAAATTTTTCCGGTTTAATGTAACTCTAATGCATTTGCCGTGCTGCATGCGGACCCAAGCAACCATTCGCAATCTTGCACAAGTTGAAATCGTGAGATAAAATCTCAAGAAACCATAAATAAAACACGACATGTCCGATATTAAAACTGATTCAAGCACAATGCAGCCCAAGATAAGTGCTTATCTGAGCAGGAAATTGAAATACCTGTCCTTTTTTTCAATAATTTTGGTTGTTTGTCTTCATTCGTATAATATGGCACCGCATCTTTGTTGGGGGTTCGTCTTCCCAAGAGGGTATAGTTTCTTTATTCAGGAGTTGTGTTTTCGAGATATTACAAGGGTAGCTGTCCCGATGTTTTTCTTGATATCGGGTTATTTGTTTTTCTTTAATCTGACCGGGCGGGCAGATGAGTTTATTTTTAAAATAAAAAAACGCGTGCGAACACTTGTAATCCCTTATTTGTTTTGGACGATTTTTTGTTTGGGTGTTCTTTTTGTCTTACAGTCGATTCCCGGTGTTAAGGAGTTATTTAAAGAGAAGATCATTTCGGAATTTTCACTTTCTGATTTCTTATCGGCTGTTTTTATTCATCCGATTCCGTATCAATTTTGGTTTATCAGGGATCTGTGTTGTCTCGTTATTTTGTCGCCAATTTTATATTTGTTACTTATTTATGGGAAATATGTTGCGTTGATTTCAATTTTTGCGTTTTGGTTTATGGATGTAAATTTTGTAATTTTCGACTGTGGTTCACTTGCCTTTTTTGCGGGCGGTGGCGTTTTGGGGTTATTGAAAGGAGACATTACTTGTTTTACGACAAAAAACGGGCTTGTTTATTTTTCTATCTGGTTAATACTTGCCTTGGTAAGGACGGTTCTTGCTTTTGGCGATTGTGTCGATGCGACAATGTTGAATGTGTTCGGGAAAATAATAATTCTTGTCGGAATTTTCGGTATTTGGACTTTCTATGATCAATTTGCGGTGTATATTGAGCGCGGTTTGTCGGCAATTACGAATGTTGCTTCTTTTTCATTCTTCATCTATGCCGCTCATGAACCGTTGCTAATAAAATTAAAAAAGGCAATATTTTATGTTTTAGGAGTGAGTGAGCTTGTTTCGTTGATAAATTTTATAGTGTCTCCTTTGCTGGCAATAGCGATTTGTATTTTCGCCGGGAGCCTGTTGAAAAAGTATCTTCCCGGTTTTTATTCAATAATAACGGGAGGTCGTTAATGTTTGCCGGTGCGTAAAAAACGACCGATTAAAAGATGAAACTAAACTTTTTATGAACTCAGTCACAGTGGCAATTCCGGCGCGGCTTGCGTCAACGCGGCTTCCGCGAAAAGTCTTGGCCGATCTCGGCGGGAAGCCGGTGATCCGGCATGTTTGGGAGCGCGTTCAAAAAATGAAAACGGCCGACCGCATCGTGGTGCTCGCCGACAGCGAAGAGCTTGCCGGCGTCGTGCGCGGGTTCGGCGCCGAGGTGTTGCTGACCGATCCGAATTGTCCGTCCGGCACGGCGCGGCTCGCGAGTGTTTTGGACAAATTGCCCGGCGATTTTTTCCTGAACGTCCAGGGCGATGAGCCGTGCATCGAGCCGGCGTTGCTCGACGCGCTCGTGACCCGTTGGCGCGAGACGCAATGCGAACTTGTGACGGCGGTCGCGCGGATTCGCGAAACGGAAAAGCTGCTCAACCCGAACGTCGTCAAAGTCGTGCGGGGCGAAAACGGTCGCGCGGTTTATTTTTCGCGTTCGCCGGTGCCGTTTCGACGCGGGTTGCCGCCGGAGCAATGGTTGGCGGACGGCACGGTGCCGTATTGGTCGCACATCGGCGTTTACGGGTATGCGCGCGCGACGGTCGTCGGTTACGCGGCGTTGCCGGTGACGCGCATTGAGCAGATCGAGTCGCTT
>JAVBUU010000053.1:0-3446 GCA_031555005.1 Opitutales bacterium
CCGCCGGACAATCACGCCGATTTTTTGACGGAAAACGGCACATCCTAAGGCACAAAAAAACGGCTTTCCGCCGAAACGCCTTTTGCCGTCCGAAAACCCGGGTCGCCGGACGACAATCCTGAAGATTGTCGTTCCCGGACAACGCGCCGGTTCCCGGCCGGAGCGATTTGCGAAGCAAATCGCAACCCGCAGGCAGGAATGCCTGCGCTACGCATGCGCGCGTCGCCGACGGCATCCGTTTCGCCAAAAAATACGCCCCGTTCCGGCAATGCGGAACGAGGCGTCGGCGCAAAAAAACTTTTGCGGCCCGGACGAACTAAGCGCGTCCGAGGTAAGATTTGTTTTCCGTGCTGATGCGGATGACTTCGCCTTCTTTGATGAACATCGGCACGTTCACGACGAGCCCCGTTTCCAGCGTCACCGGTTTAAGCGCCGCGCCGGAAGTGTCGCCTTTGACCGCCGGCGGCGCGTCAACGACCTTCATGTCCACCGCTGCCGGCAAGTTAATCGACACCGGTTTTCCGTCCACGAACATGATGTCGTAGGTTTGGCCCGGAGCCAAAAAGTCCTTCGTATCTTCGACCAACGAGCCGGAAAGCGTGGTTTCCTCAAACGTGGTCGGATTCATGAACACGTAATTGCCGTCGGCTTCGTAGCTCAATTCGAGACGGGTGATGTTGTTGTCCAAAGTTTCGAAAGACGCGCCGATGTTCGTGCGCACCGGGATCAGGCGGCCCGAGCTGAGCGAACGCAACTCCATCTGGCAGTAAGAGGCATTGTTGGGAGGCGTGCGAATGGAGCACTCGAGCACGAGGCAAATGTCACTGTTGTAGCGAATGACGTTTTTTTTGCGGATGTTGTTGACGGGCGTATTGGCCATAGGGCGCACGAGCGAAAAAAAAATTTCCCGCGCGTCAAGAGCCGCGTGGGGAAAGTGAGAAATAAAATGCCGGCTTATCTTTTGAGGAGCGACACGGAGCGCCGTTTCCAAGAAATTCCGCCTTTCCCGCGTCCTCCCGTCAGAAATTGTTTTGCGTTCTTTGCGCGCTTTTGCGGCTAATTCCGACAACCAAGATTCCCGTTCCCGATGTCCCTTATTTCCAAAACAAAATCTCCCGGCAACGGCGGCACGCCGATGACCTTTGCGACGAAAAACTTTTCCGAAATCGGCCAAGGCATTGTCGTCGCGGCACGCGAGGCCGGCAAGCAAACGCAAGTGGTCACGTTTCTCGTGGATACGTTTTGCCTCGGCGTGCGCAAAATTTCTTCGACGACAATGCCGGGCGCCGCACTTGTCGGCAAAGTGTTGCCGGCATTGAACGCGCAATACGGCACGGAACCGGTGTCGGCCGGCGTGGCGCGCGGCATCGTCGAGGGCGCGGCGGATTTCGCGAAAAAGCTCGGGTTTCCCGCGCCGGCGGGATTGCCGTCGGCATTGGAAATTTTCGGCGGCGAGCCGCCGGCAAAATCGCCCTGCCCGTTCGGCAAAAACGGCAAACCGCACTACGAACACCACGCCGGCGACGACGAAGATTTCGTCGAATCCGTTTTGGCGAAATTAAGAAAAGCGTGCGGCGAAAACGGATTCACGTTTGAATTGCCGGAACTCGGCGAAGATTGGCTGGACGGCGAAGACGCCCCGGACGAAACCGGCGAAGAGGAATAACGCCGGAAGCGCACAAGCGGGCACAGCGGATACGAAGAAATTCCGGGACAAAAAAATTAACCGCAAAGAACGCAGAGCGCGCAAAGAGCGTTTTTTTAATGCGTTCCGCGACAGCCGAAAATAAATTCTTCTTTGTAAGCTTTGCGTTCTTTGCGGTTATAACCGTTCGCATTGAAATTGCTTCATGCCGGATATGTTACAAATATGAACAGGAAGACGCGGAGAGTGCGAAGGAATCTCCTCCGCGCTCTCCGCGTCCTCCTGTTAAAAATCGGATCGTTTTGAAAACCGCTCAATGCGCAGGCGGGCGACGCCCCTACTTTTTCCCGAATGCGCCGCCGCGCATCGCGAGCGCATCGCGGTAAACCCGCTCGTAGTCCTTGGCGGATTTTTCCCAGGTAAAATCTTTTTTCATCGCGATTTGCCGGAGCGCGTGGAAGTCGCCGGCGTTATCGAAATAAAGCCGCAAGGCGCGGTAAATCGCATCGAGCAGCGAACCGGTGTCGGCATCGCGGAACAAAATGCCGGTGCCGCCGGCGGGATTACTCGTCCACGGCTCAATGGTATCGGCGAGCCCGCCGGTGGCGCGCGCCACCGGCAACGTGCCGTAACGCATCGAATAAAGTTGATTCAGCCCGCACGGCTCGAAGCGGCTCGGCATGAGGAAAAAGTCGGAGCCGGCTTCGATGAGGTGCGCAAGTTTGTTGTCATAGCCGATGCGGACGCCGCATTTGTGCGGGAAAGAACCGGCGATTTTGTGAAACCGGTATTCGAGCCACGGTTCGCCGGAGCCGAGAAGCGCGACTTGCATATGCGCTTTTTCCAAAAGCGGCGGGAGCAATTCGGCAAGCAGGTCGAGTCCCTTTTGATCGTAGAGGCGCGCGACGACGCCGAAAACCGGCACGCGATCCGTGACTTCCATTCCGAGCGCGCGTTGCAATTCGGCTTTGCAGGTTGCTTTGCCGGCGAGATTTTCCGGCGAGAAATTTGCCGGAATAAATTTGTCCGTTGCCGGATTCCATTCGTCCGGGTCGATGCCGTTGACGATGCCGGTGAGGTCGCTCCACCGGTGACGCAGCACGGAGTCGATGCCGAATCCGTATGCCGGCGTTTGAATTTCCTTCGCGTAAGTCGGGCTGACGGTCGTGATTTTCGTCGAATGATAAAGCGCGCCTTTCATCATGTTTACGCCGCCGTAGCATTCCAAATTGTCGCCGGTGAAAAGCCACGAGGGCAAGCCGAGGTAGCGCATGACGTCGGCCGGCACAACTCCCTGGTGCTGCAAATTATGCACCGTGAACACGCTCGCCGCGCGACCGATCGGCGTGTGCCGGCGCGTGGTGTTCAAAATCACCGGCGCGAGGCCGGCCGTCCAATCGTGCGCGTGGACGATGTCGGGAATCCACCCGCATTGCAGGCAGTAATCAAACGCCGCGAGCGTCTGAAACGAAAACCGGTAACCGTGATCTTTCCGGTTGCCGTAGATTTCCGCGCTTCCGAAAAAGTTGTGATATTCGAGAAAAATGACCTTCGCGCCGCCGGCAAAAGGCGCTTCCCAAACGCGCGCCCACTGCGTCTCCTTCGGCGTCAAATGCACCGAAATCGGATACGGAAATGCCTGCCAATCGGCCGCAGGTTTGATGTTTCCGTAAAGCGGAATGCAAATCCGCACGTCGTGGCCGGATTGCGCGAGTGCCTTGGAAAGCGAGGCAACCATGTCGCCGAGGCCGCCGGCCTTGGCATACGGCGCGAGTTCCGGGGAAAGCATCAAGATTTTCAT
>JAVBUU010000104.1:0-6054 GCA_031555005.1 Opitutales bacterium
CCGGGTGTATTGTTGTTTGGTTTCATGATTTTAGTTTTAGCGAAAAATTTGATGCGCGCGCCGGTGCCGGATTTGCGAATCGACCGCGCGGCGGACTAACTCGGACGGCGTGAGATTGAGGCGGCGGCTTGTCTCTCGGAGCAACGCAAGCGTGTCCCGATCAAAGCGGCATCGATACGGAGAACGCTTCTTTGACTTCACGAGAGATGGTTCGTTTTGTGTTTTCACGTATTCGCAGCGAATACGTGCGAATACACAAAGCAATAAAAAAATTGTCAATTTTACCGCTTCGCCTAATCCGTGCCCCCCATGAGTTCCAAGGGGCCGTTGGCTGTCAGATTTACGAACGAACAAGATGAAGCCTTGAGCGTTATTGCCGAACAAAGCGGCTTAAGTCGCGCTGAGGTCGTTCGCATGGCCGTCGCCAAATTTTTGAAAAATCTGAACGAAAAAGGGGAGATTGTCGTTGAGACGGTAATCCGCGCGCCCCGTTCGACGCGTTCGTCCGGCGAAACGGCAAAATCCGCGAAAAAATAAACGCCGGTAAAAAAACCGCCGCTGTTTTTCTTGTTCTAATTTTCCCTTTTGTAATCTCTTATCGCCGGCATGTCCGAGAATGCCTCCGAATCTTTTCGCCCCGATATCGCGCCGATTGTCCCGCCGGCAGAGCGCGTCGCGCCTTGGGTGCAGTTAAAATATTTTACCTACCACCCGCATATTTACCGGAATATGATCGGCGCGACGTCCGGCAATTTCCGCGCCGGCGCGATCGTGAACGTTTACGATAAAGACGGGCGGCCGTTCGGCACCGGCTTTTGCAACCTCGGCGCGAAGGTCGGGCTGCGCGTTTTTAAACACGGCGCCGAATTCGCCGGCGAAGATTTTTGCCTCGATGCGCTCCGGCGCGCCGCGCTTTTTCGGCGCGATTGGCTGAAACTCGACGCCGTTTCGAATGCCTATCGCGTCATTCACGCCGACGGCGACGGGCTCGGCGGCTTGGTCGTCGATCGCTACGACGACACGCTTTCCGTGGAAGTCACGAGTCTCGCCGTTTTCCAACGGCTCCCGCGCTGGCTGCCGGTGCTGCACGAAACGCTCGGCACAAAAAACGCCGTTATTCAAGTCGAAGAAAACATCGCGCGCATCGAGGGTATCGACCCGCGCCTCATTCCGGCGGCACCGGTGCGTTCGGTGAAAATTCACGAAAACGGCGTGCGCTATAACGTCGATTTCGCCGACGGACACAAAACCGGTTTTTTCTGCGACCAACGCGACAACCGGCGCGAGTTCGCCAAACTTTGCGCCGGCAAAAACGTCCTCGATTTGTGCTGCTACACCGGCGGTTTTTCCGTTTCGGCGAAACTCGCCGGCGCCGCCGAGGTCACCGGCGTCGATCTTGACGAAAAAGTCATCGTCCAAGCCAAAGCCAACGCGAACCTGAACCAGGTGCGCGTCAATTTCGTCCACGCCGACGCCTTTTCCTACGCCCGGCAAATGATTCGCAACGGCATGCGCCGGGACGTCGTTTTGCTCGATCCGCCGAAATTCATCGACGGGCGCGACGCTTTCGAAACCGGGTTGAAAAAATATAACGATTTGAACGTGCTCGGACTTCAACTCGTCGCACCCGGCGGACTGTTCATGACGTGCTCGTGCTCCGGATTGCTGAGCGCCGGCGAATTCGAGGAAATCGTCGTGAAAGCCGCGCACCGTTACGGCAAGCGCCTCCAAATTTTTGACCGCACCGGCGCCGGCGCCGATCACCCGGCCTTTTCGAATTACCCCGAAAGCCGCTACTTAAAAGTCATTCGCGCGCGCGTGTTGTAAAAAACAAGAACCCGGAACTCCGCCGGCAAAACAACTGAAATGATTTGCAATCCCGGCAAGCCTCTCCCACATTCACGGCGCAACAACCCTCACATCCGTCGTGAAATTAAATACAGCTTACGCAGCACTTTTCCTCTCATCCGTTATCGCGCTCGCGCCAATGGCCGGCTGCAAAACCGAGAAAAAAACACAGTCCGCGCCGCCTCCGCCAAAAGTGGAAGTTATCGCCGTTCGCCGGGCCGACGTCCCGGTCATGCGCGAATGGGTCGGCACGCTTGACGGCAGCGACAACGCCTCGATTCAGGCGCAAGTCTCCGGCTATCTCATCAAGCAAAATTACGCCGACGGCACCGCCGTGAAAAAAGGCGAACTGCTTTTCGAACTCGACGAACGGACATTTAAGGCAAAAGCCGAACAGGCAAAAGCCGACATCGCGCTCAACGAGGCGAAAGTGAAAAAATCGCAAATGGACGTGGACCGCTACACGCCGCTCGCAAAGGACGACGCCATCAGCCAACAGGAACTCGACGACGCAATCCAGGAACTCGCCGGCGCGAAAGCCGCCCTGCAATCCGCCGTCGCCGCCTACGACGACGCCATGGTGCAATGGGGCTACACGAAAATCACTTCCCCGATCTCCGGCATCGCCGGCATCAAATCCGTAAACATCGGCGAATTGATTTCCCCCGGCCGCGGCGACCTCACCGTCGTTTCGACAATCGACCCCATCAAAGCCGACTTCACAATCAGCGAAAACGAATACCTTGAATTTCGCAAAACCATGAAAAACGGACACCCCGACGCCGAATACGCCGAGCGCAGCTCCAAGCTCGACGGCGCAAAATTCGAATTGGTTTTGTTCGACGGCTCCGTTTACGAGCTCCCCGGTAAATTCTACGCCTCCGACCGGCAGTTCGACCAACGCACCGGAAGCATTCAACTTCAAGTCCTTTTCCCGAATCCGCATTTGCTCCTCCGCCCGGGACAATTCGCGCGCGTGCGTTCCGCCGTCCGCATCGAGAAAAACGCCATGCTCGTGCCGCAACGCGCCGTGACCGAAGTACAAGGCGTTTACTTCGTTGCCGCCGTCGGCGCCGACAAAAAAGTCGCCGTAAAACGCGTCACCGTCGGCGACCGCATCGGCTCGGACTGGATCATCAAAAGCGGCCTGGAGCCGAACGATCACGTCGTCACGGAAGGCACGCAAAAAGCGCGCGACGGCGCGACCGTAGAACCGGTTTTAATCACCCCGGCGGCGGATAAAAACAAACAAGTCGCCGCCGCAAAATAACCTTTGAACCCGGCACCGGCAAAAAACCGGTGCCGCATTCGTTAACGCACCCTTCTCTTCATCATGGCTAAATTCTTTATCAACCGCCCGATTGTCGCGATCGTCATCGCGATTCTCATGGTTGTCGTCGGCGTGGTTTGCTACCTCGGTTTGCCGGTCGCGCAATACCCGGACATCGTCCCGCCGGAAATCCAAGTTAAAGCAACCTACCCCGGCGCCGACGCCCTCACACTCGAACAAGCGGTCGCCACCCCGATCGAACAGCAAATGTCCGGCGTCGACAACATGAACTACATGTACTCGATCAACGCCAACAACGGCTCAATGACGTTGACGGTAAATTTCGATTTGGCGACCGATCCGAACACCGACCAAATTTTGACGCAAATGCGGCAATCGCAGGCCGCTTCCCAAGTCCCGCAAAGCGTAACCGAGCAAGGCATCACGGTCCAAAAATCCACCTCCTCGCCGCTCCTCCTCTTCACGCTCTTTTCGCCGAACAAAACCTACGACGGCAACTTCCTCGCCAACTACGCCTACGTAAACCTCAACGACCAATTCACGCGCGTCAAAGGCATCGCGAGCGTGACCGTTTTCGGCTCCGGTCAATACGCAATGCGCCTCTGGGTCCGCCCGGATCAACTCGCAAAACTCGGCATCACGATCCCGGAAATCGTCAGCGCGATTCAGGCGCAAAACACGGTAAACCCTTCCGGCCAAATCGGCGCGGAACCGGCGCCGCCCGGGCAGGAATTCACCTACGCCATCCGCTCCCAAGGCCGCTTGTCGAACGAAAAAGAGTTCGGCGAAATCGTCATCCGCGCCGACGTTTCCGGCGCAACGATTCGCGTAAAAGACGTCGCGCGTATCGAACTCGGCTCGCAAACCTACAACCTTAAATCGCGCTACAACGGACAACCCTGCGCCGCGCTGGCGCTTTATCAGTTGCCCGGCTCCAACGCGCTCGACGCCGCCACCGGCGCCAAAGCGCTCATGGAAGAACTCAGCAAAAACTTCCCGCCGGATTTGAAATACGACGTCGCGCTCGACACGACGCTGCCGGTGACCGAAGGCATGAAGGAGATCGCGCACACACTCGTCGAAGCACTCATCCTCGTCATCATCGTCGTCTTCATCTTCCTCCAAGGCTGGCGCGCGACATTGATTCCGCTGCTTGCCGTGCCGGTCTCGTTGATCGCGACCTTCGCGATATTCCCGGTTCTCGGATTTTCCGTAAACACGATTTCGCTCTTCGGCCTCGTGCTCGCAATCGGCCTCGTAGTCGACGACGCCATCGTCGTCGTCGAAGCCGTCGAACATCACATCGAAAAAGGACTTTCGCCGAAGGACGCCACGCGCAAGGCGATGGAAGAAGTTTCCGGCCCCGTCATAGCCATCGCGATTATTCTCGCGGCAGTGTTTATCCCGACGGCGTTTATCCCCGGCATCACCGGACGGCTTTACCAACAATTCGCGATCACGATCGCGATTTCCGTGCTCATCTCGGCGTTCAACGCGCTCACGCTTTCGCCGGCACTGTCCGGCATGCTGCTGCGCCCGCGCAAAGAATCGCGCGGCCCGCTCGCGCTCTTTTTCAAAGGATTTAACAAAGTCTTCGGCATCGCGACGGACGGCTACGTGAGCGCGTCGCGCTTCCTCATGCGCAAAGGCATTATCGCCATGGCGATTCTTGCCGGCGCGGCCGGCGCTTGCGGATTCTTCGGCAAAAACATCGCCACCGGCTTCTTGCCGGAAGAAGACCAAGGCTACCTCTACGCCTTTATTCAATTGCCGAACGCGGCCTCGCTCCAACGCACCGACGCCGTCACCGCCGAAGTTGAAAAATTCCTGAAAGAAACCCCCGGCGTCAAAAGCACCGCCGCCGTCATGGGCTTCAACATGCTCGCCTCCGTGCAAAACACCTACAGCGCGTTCTTCTTCATCACGCTGAAAGAATGGAGCGAGCGCAAAACGCCGGAAGAGCAATACAAAGCGATTTTCACGAACATTAACGCGAAACTCTCGCAAATCCCGGGCGCCGTCGGCTTCGCATTCTCGCCGCCGGCAATCCCCGGCATCGGCACCGCCGGCGGGGTCACGTTCATCCTCCAAGACCGCGCCGGCAAAGACGTCGCGTTCCTTGAACAAAACACGCAAAAGTGTATCGCCGAAGCGCGCAAACGGCCCGAACTCGCAACCGTCTCGACGACACTGCTCTCGGCCATCCCGCAAATCTACGTCGACGTCGACCGCGACAAAGTGCTCAAACAGGGCGTGGAGTTGTCGGACGTTTACCAAACGCTCCAATGCTTCATGGGCGGCGCGTTCGTGAATTACTTCAACAGCTTCGGCCGGCAATGGCAGACCTACGTCCAGGCGGAAGGCGAATACCGCACGAGCGCCGATCAACTCGGCCAATTCTACGTGCGCAACAGCAACAAGGACATGGTGCCGCTCTCCGCGCTCACGACGATAAAGACAACCGACGGCTCCGAAGCCACCATGCGTTACAACCTCTATCGCAGCGCGCAAATCAACGCCAACGCCGCCCCGGGTTACAGCTCCTCGCAAGCCATGGCGGCACTTGAAGACGTCTTTGCGAAATCGATGCCGACCTCCGAAATGGGCTTTGCCTACATGGGCATGAGCTTCCAAGAAAACCAGGCCGCCAAAGGCGTTTCCTCCATGGTGATTTTCGGACTCTCGCTCTTCTGCGTCTTCCTGATCCTCGCCGCGCAATACGAAAGCTGGGCACTGCCTTTCTCCGTGCTGCTCTGCACGCCGGTCGCCGTCCTCGGCGCGTTCCTCGCGCTCATGGTCGGGCATTTCGAAAACAACGTTTACGCCCAAATCGGCCTCGTAATGCTCATCGGCTTGTCCGCCAAAAACGCCATTCTCATCGTCGAATTCGCCAAGATGAGTTATGACCGCGGCGC
>JAVBUU010000010.1:0-7692 GCA_031555005.1 Opitutales bacterium
TCCGTATCTGACGGCGCTCGGACTCTCGCCGGACATCGCCGGTGAAACCGAAACGCTTTACGAGCCGGTCGGCTGCGACCACTGCCGGGGCATCGGCTACAAAGGGCGCGTCGGAATTTTTGAAATTTTGCCGGTGAGCGAAAAAGTTCACGACCTGATCGTCACGCGCGCCTCGGCCCGCGAAATACGCGAACAAGCATTGAGCGAAGGCATGCGCACTTTGCAGCGTTGCGGTTGGGAGCAATTGAAACGCGGCGTCACGACGGTTCAGGAAATCATGACTTACGCGGAGAAATACGAAGAGTAATTCGCCGAAAAAGTTATTTCCGATGCCGACATTCACCTACAAAGCCGTTGACGCCGGCGGCAAGACCCGCACCGGCGGCATCGAGGCCGAAGACCGCCGGAGCGCGGCGCGCAAGCTCGCCGGGCAGGGATTTCGCGTCGTCGCACTGCACGCCGGAAACCGGTTGCCGGACGTCATCGCCGGCGCGCAAAAGTTTTCGGACTCCGGCGAAATGCCGGCGAAGTTGAAGCAAAAGCGATTTTTCGGCACTCACCGCTCGGGGTGGGATTTTATCGACAGTTTTTACCAACTGCACGAAAGCGGACTCGCCCCCGGCGACGCCGTAAAACTGCTCTCGCAGCGCGTGAACGACCCTGCGCTGCGCTTCCTTTGCCAAAGCCTTTGGCGCGACATCGGCGAAGGTGCCACGATTGCCGGCGCGATGAGCCGCTTTCCGGCGGTCTTCGACAATTCGACGATTTACCTGATCGAAGCCGGCGAAAACACCGGTAACCTTCTGCCGGTTTTGAAAAAACTGCTCGCCGATTTTCAAGTGCGCGAAGACCTGCGCGCGAAGATTATTTCCGGCATCAGTTATCCGATTTTCCTCTGCTTCATCGCCGTCGCGATTTTGGCACTCTTCGTTTTTTTCCTCGTGCCGAAAATGGAGCAAATGATGGCGAACCTCAGCGGCGAATTTCCGTGGACGGTCAAGGCGCTCGTCGCGTTCGCCGACGTTTTGGTAAAAGGCGGACCGTTTATCGCGTTGGCGATTTTCGTAGGTTCCTTCGCGCTTTCGCGGTGGCGCAAAACGGAAAGCGGGCGCGAAAAAACGGATTCGGTTTTGTTAAAAATCCCGCTGCTCGGAAAAGTCATCGCGCACACGGAAATCATCAGCATGACCAATTTGCTTTCGACGCTGCTCGGCTCCGGCATCAACACGACGGAGGCGCTTCGGCTGTCGGAACGCCCGGTGGACAATCGCGTTTTGCGCGGCCGCCTGAGCGCATCCCGGCAAATGATCAACGACGGCGCGGCGTTCGCTTCGGCGTTCAAACGGCACGCGGTTTTGGATTTGAGCGACCTCGACATTTTGTCGGTCGGCGAAAACACCGGCAGCCTCGCGGACACGTTTCAGATGATTTCAAAACGTCACGTTACCGGCTTGGACAAAACGATGAAACGGCTTTTGAACGTCCTTGTGACGATCGTATTCGGCTCCACCGTTTCGCTGATTTTCGTCTGCATGGTCAGCATTTTCCTGACGATTCTGAGCGTGAGCCAGAACATCCTGAAACACTAAAAAAGCACTCACTGCCGGCTTCGCCGGGCGCGGACAAATTCGACAAGCACCGGGATAAACGAAATCACGATTATCGCGACGATGATCAGATGAAAATGCCGTTTCACGACCGGCATGTTGCCGAAAAAATAACCTGCGTAAATAAACGCATAAATCCACAAGAACGCCCCGATCACGTTGTAGGCGAAAAAACGCGGATAACTCATCTTCCCGATTCCGGCGACAAACGGCACGAAGGTACGAATAATCGGCGCAAAACGCGCAAGAATAATGGCGCGCCCTCCGAATTTTTCAAAAAAAGCATGGGCGCGTTCGAGGTGTTTTTTCCGAAGAAAAACGGAGTCTTCCCGATTAAAAACTTTCGGCCCGACTTTTGCGCCGATCCAATAATTCAACGTGTCGCCGGCAACCGCCGCGACGAAGAGCAGCAGCGCCGCAACGTGAACGTTTAATCCGGTATCCATCGCGCAAAGCGCGCCGGCGGCAAACAACAGCGAATCGCCCGGCAAAAACGGCGTCACCACAAGCCCCGTCTCGGCAAAAATTATCAGAAACAAAATCCCGTAGGTCCAAAGTCCGTATTGTTGGATCAAATCGGCAAGATGCGTGTCTACGTGAAGAATGAAGTCGATTAATTGTTTTACAAAATCAAGCATGTGTGTCCCGTGGCAAAAAAAGATTGCGGCAGAAAAGCCGTTGCCCCCCGGAAAGTGAAGAGTAATTTTGAAACACGGGCATTCGCCCTTTAATCCTTGCCCCTTGATTTAACCCCTATCCGCCCCGAATAAAATGACCCCGACCAAAGCTTACGCCGCACACACCGCAACCTCGCCCCTGGTTCCCTATTCGGTAAACCGGCGCGCGCCGGGCGAAAACGATGTCGCGATCGAAATTCTCTATTGCGGCGTGTGCCACTCGGACATCCACACTGTGCGCGACGAATGGCTCGGCACGACCTATCCCTGCGTGCCCGGGCACGAAATCATCGGTCGCGTAACACAGGTCGGCAACGGCGTAAAAAAATTTAAAGCCGGCGATACCGTGGGTGTCGGTTGCATGGTTGATTCCTGCCGCACTTGCGACAGTTGCCGCGAACATCTCGAACAATTTTGCGAAAACGGCGCGACATTCACCTACAACAGTCCGGATAAAATTTCCGGCGGCATGACGTTCGGCGGCTATTCCGCCGGCATCGTCGTGAACGAAGACTTCGTCCTGCGCGTCTCCGAAAAACTTGATCCTGCCGGGACGGCACCTTTGCTGTGCGCCGGCATTACGACCTATTCGCCGCTCCGCCGTTGGCACGTCGGCCCCGGCAAAAAAGTCGGGATTGTCGGGCTCGGCGGGCTCGGGCACATGGCGGTAAAACTCGCCGCCGCGATGGGCGCGCACGTCGTGATGCTCACGACTTCGCCGGCAAAAGCGACCGACGCCAAACGGCTCGGCGCAAGCGGAGTCATTCTCACGAAAAACAAAGATGAGATGAAAGCGCACCGAAACTCATTCGATTTCATTTTGGACACCGTCTCGGCACCGCATGATTTGAACGCCTATCTGGCACTGCTTAAACGCGACGCAACAATGACGCTCGTCGGGGTGCCGGAGCCGACGCCGCTTGCCGCCGGCAGCTTGATTTTCGGGCGCCGCAATCTTTCCGGCTCGCTCATAGGCGGCATAAAGGAAACACAGGAGATGCTGGATTTCTGCGCGGAACACGGAATCGTTTCCGACATCGAAATGATCCCGATGAACAAAATCAACGAAGCCTACGAACGCATCCTGACCGGCGACGTAAAATACCGGTTTGTGATCGACATGAAAACGCTATGACGGAGTCCTGCCGTCATTGCATGAGATACACGATTCGCGCGAACAGCGTAGAATCCAGACTCCGCCGGTCATCCGTCGGCGAACTCTCGTAACGATTCTGCAATCCGAAGCGAATTTTCAGCGAATCGCCGTTCATCACCTTAAACTCAAAAAATGCTTCGTTCGTAATCAGATAGTTGTTAAGATCGTCAAAAATGGGCGTGTAGGTAAACGTTTCGACAAAACGCCCCCAATCCCATTTGTATTCGCAGTTAAACCCGACGTCCAAACCGGGGCCTCTCGAAGAGCTGCCGTCGGCAAACACCTCATAACGGTACGCAACGCCGAAACGCATTCCGATCACCCCCCGTTCGTCTTCGAGAATTTTCCCGTTCACGCCGACGGCGTTCGTGCTGTAAAAATCAATCTCCTTAATATGATCGTAACCGTTTTCCGAACGCGCGTAAGCCCCGAGGAACGACGGCGACCATGTGTAGTCGACTCCGCCGCGAAAATCATCCGTCGAAACGTCGCCGTCGGTTCTCGCGTAACTGCCTTTTGCGGATAATCTCAGCCGGTCTTTCGGCCCCGTATTTCGCAACGTCACGCCGGACGCCAGCCCGAGCGTATTCACGTTACCGCTCTTACCGGTGAATTCCGTGTATAATTCCGCTGTCCATTTTCGCGCGTTTTTCTTTGCGGCCTTGATCGCCGGCGCGTCATCCGGTTTTAACCATGCATCGGCGACTGAGCCGAGCGATGCGGCGGGTGACACGACGGGCGAATCATCGCGCAACGGCACACGAAGCAAGTTGTTCGGCTCCCCGCGCACGCGCACGTAAACCGGCTCACCCTTCCCGTCCGATAAATAAATCGGCTCGTCCGTGCTAAGGTAGGCGACCTCGCCGAGCGGAATTTTGAACACGGCGACGCCGACCTTGCTCTTCGGCTCAAAGGAAAGCATATCCTTTTCTATACCAAGAATCTTTCCCTTAAAAACAGACCCGTCCTCCATGCGAACCTCATCGGCAAACACGGAGACCGCACAGGCTAAAGCCGGCACAATGAAACCGAGACTGTTCCGAAGAGACATCACCGAAAAACGAGATAAACGATACTCAGACCTTCATTTTTCGGTCAAGTTCCTTGCTGCCCGACGTCCCTACTCGAAAATGTAAACGATCCGCGCAAAATACGTCGTATCCAAACGCTTTCTGCCGGCTTGAGGGCGGCTTTCGTAATCGTTGTGAACGCCGAGACGGAGTTTCAGCGCATCGCCGGCAGTAAGGTTAAACTCAACAAACGCATCATTTGTGATGAGATAGTTATGAAAATCCTCAAAAAGCGGCGTGTAGGTAAACGCTTCGACAAATCGCCCCCATGTCCATTTGTATTCGTAGTTCAACCCGATGTCCAAACCGGGACCGTTCTCCGAGGTTCCGTCGGCAAACTTTTCATAACGATAGGACAAACCAACCCGAGTCGCAAGCATCTGGTTCTCTTCTTTAATGATGCTGAAATTCGCGCCGGCGGCGCTCGTGCTGAAAAAGTCAATTTGCTTCACCTTGTCATAACCTTCCTCCGTACGTGCATAAATGCCGTACCAGGAAGGGGCCCAGGTATAATCGAGTCCGCCGCGAAGATCGTCCGACGAGACGCTGTCTTCAACTTTACTGTAATTGTAGCGCGCGAACAATTTAATGTGATCCTCCAACCCGAAGTTGTGCAGCTCGGCACCCACGGTCGATCCGAGTTCGTCCGAGTTGCCGTTTTTGCCGGTAAGCTCCGCATAAATTTCCGCCTTCCACTTGCGTTCCGCTTTTTTGGCGGCAATTGCTTCCGGCGAACTCTCCGGATTTTTCCACGCGCCGATCGGCTGACCGGGCGCGCTTGATTGGAAGCTTGCCGGTTCGCCGCGCAACGGCGCGTGCACCGTCGTGCCGCCCGGACCGGCAGTAAACATCGGCCCGTCCGTGCTGATATACGAAACGTCTTCCAGTTTGAATTTCAGCACCTTCGTGCCCGAGTCGATTGCGGGCTCAACCGAAAGCACGCCGGCATCAATGCCGGTGACGGTTCCCCGGATGGCGGAGCCGTCTTTCAAACGAACCTCGTCGGCAATCACGCCCGATACGCATCCGGCGAGCATTAATGAAGCGGTCAAAATATTTTTTTGAGGGCACATGATATTGCGAAAGAGAGCCGTTAAAACGGCTTTTTCCCAAAATGAAAGGCAAAGCTCAAAAACTTTTGCCGAAAAAACAAATCGGCGCCGGCGCATCCCTGCCCCTTTTGAAATTGAACGCGCATCGAATCGCGGCATTTTTGCCGGTTCGCGTTTTTTATGGCAAAAATCCTTGTGGCACTTTCCGGCGGCGTTGACAGCGCCGTCGCCGCGCTCTTGTTAAAACAACAAGGGCACGACGTGCATGCCGCTTACATGCGCACTTGGATGAACGAAGAGGGCGGAAAACTCCTCGGTGAATGCCCGTGGGAAGAAGACGTCGTTAACGCCCGAGGCGTCGCCGAAAAACTCGAAATCCCCTTTCGCGTCCTCGACTTAATTAAAGATTACCGCGAACGCATCGTCGAATATCTCGTCGAAGGCTACCGGCGCGGCATCACGCCGAACCCCGATGCCATGTGCAATCGCGAGATGAAGTTCGGCGTTTTCCTCCGGCAGGCGCTGTCCGACGGTTTTGCCGGCGTCGCCACCGGCCACGATGCGCGCCGGCGCGACAACGCCGACGGCTCCGCCGACATTCTCGAAGGGCTCGATCCGAACAAAGACCAGTCTTACTTCCTCGCCCTGCTCCGGCAGGAACAGCTCCGACAGGCGCATTTCCCCATCGGCGGCTTGCAAAAGTCCGACGTGCGCGCCCTCGCCCGCGACGCCGGCCTCCCCAACGCCGCGCGCAAAGACAGCCAGGGCATCTGCTTCCTCGGCAAAGTCCGCATCAACGAATTTCTCGCGCTCTACATCCCGGACAAACCCGGCGACATCGTGAACGACGCCGGTAAAACCGTCGGCAGGCACCGCGGGCTGCACCGCTACACAATCGGCCAGCGCAAAGGCATCGACGTACCCTCGAACACCGATTTCGAACACTACGTCGTCGTCGCAAAAGATTTTGAAAACAACGTCCTGCGCGTGGCGTTTGAACGCCCGAATTTACCGGGCCTTTACACAAACGAAGCCTTTGCCGGCGGACTTTCCTGGGTAAACAACCCGATCACGGAAACGCGCGACTTGCTCGTGCGCGTGCGTTATCGCGACCCGGCGACGCCGGCACGGTTCGAACCCGACGCCGCCGGCAACGCCCGTATCCGCTTTTCGGATACGCAACGCGGGCTGGCCTCCGGCCAAATCCTCGCCCTCTACAACGGCGAAACACTGCTCGGCGGAGGCGTTTTCCGATGAAAAAATTTCGAAAAATTCATCCGGTTGCCTCTTCGCTCCCCGGCAACGCACTTCTTAACGCTTAACTCTTAATTCTTAATTTTTCCCGCCGCCATGCCATCCGGTTCCGCCGTCAGCACCATGTTTGCCAAAATCGCGAAGCGCTACGATCTCGCGAACCGGTTGCTCAGCGGCGGCATGGATCGCCGGTGGGCACGCGGGCTCGTCAAAAAAGCCAAGCGCGCGATGCCGGCAAACGGTATTGTCGCCGATCTCGCCACCGGCTCCGGCGACATCGCGTTTTCGCTCGCGAACGCGATGCCGGAGGCAACCGTGCGCGGTTTCGATTTTTGCCGGCCGATGCTCGACGAGGCGGAAAAGAAAATGGCCGCCGGCGCCGGCAACGCGAAGAAAATTTCTTTCGCCTTCGGCGACTGCATGAATTTGCCGTTGCCGGACGAATCCGTCGATGCCGTTACGATCGCTTACGGCGTACGGAATTTTGAGGATCGCGCGCGCGGGCTCAGCGAAATCCGGCGCGTGCTGAAACCCGGCGGCACGGCATTCATTTTGGAATTTTCGCAACCATGGTTTTGGTTTCGCCCCTTTTACTATTTTTATCTGAAAATCATTTTGCCGCACCTCGCGCGCATCGCCACCGGTAACAAAGACGCCTACGATTATCTCGCCGGCTCGATTGAAAAATTTCCGTCGAAAAAAAATCTGACTGCCGAATTGCGCGCCGCCGGATTTTCCGAAGTTCGCGCCGCCGGCATCACCTTTTCAATCGTGGCGATTCATGCCGCGAAAAAATAAATGACCGCCGGCACGCCGGCGGTTTTTTCCGGCGCATCGCGGACGCCGCAAGCGTCACGCCTCCGGGCTCCGGGATTT
>JAVBUU010000169.1:0-4749 GCA_031555005.1 Opitutales bacterium
AGTGCCGAAGTTGCTCTTTCGCTCCGTATCCGGGATTTGGTAAAAATATTCGCCGTTGAACAATTTCTTCTCGATGTTTTTCGCGCCTTCCAAGCGTCGTTGGCGGCATTGTTTCGCGAAGGCTTCGTCGCCCATGAATTCAGCCATCTTCTCGCCGGCGGCCAACGCTCCGAGCGCTTCGATGCTCGTCCACGCAATCTCCCCGTACCACGCCGCGTCCAGCGTGTTTTCCTGCGCGCCGTCCAAAATCCCGTCGCCGTTCGCATCGTGATTCAATACATACTGAACCGCTTTTTTCGCGTTCGGCCAAATGCGTTTTAAAAACTCGCCGTCCGGACTCATCGTGTGCTCGCGCCACATCCCCATGATCCGCCCGCATTGACCGTCAATCGCCGGACCGGTATTGTGTTCCGCACGCATCGGGATGCAGCCGGTTTTTTCGTTGAATCCGATTTTAAGATCCACGTTCTCGCGCGTATAACGCTCGATATCGGGGAACAATCGTGCCGGTGCCTGGGCATATTGCCAGACGTGCGTGCAAGTGCCGGGGCAAGCGCCGACGCCTTCCCATGCGTAGAATCGTCCGCCGATAAACCGGTGCGAAGTGGTCGTCGCGAGCGTCGAGGTGTTCGCGAATGTGCGGTCAAGAAACCAATACGGCAACGTGGAGTCATACCAAGTGTCGCGCCAGAGTTTGGTTTCGCCGTAAAGTTTTTCGTAATTTTTCGCGACATACGCGGCGACTTCACCGGCGTCCGCGAAACGGTTCTTGTAGTGACGTCCGCCGCCCGCCGTACCGGAATCGCCGATCGTGCCGAGGTAAATATTCGGGAAATACCACGTCACGGCAAAAGAAATCACGGCCGATTGTTTCGCGGGAATTTTAACGGTTTGTCCGATTCCGCCGAGCGGGGCTTTTTCGTTAAATTGTGCGACCGACGGCGCGTCCTTTTTCAAATCAAAAAGCATTTCGGCCGACGGCATGCCGGTTTTGATGCCGACGTTGCCGCCGGAATTTGTGTCGATCAACGCGATTGCGAACGAGCCGTAATCGGGTTGTTCGGCAAACGGACGGGAGGGTTTACCGGGATTATCCGAGAAGACGATATTATCGACGATAATGTTTCCCCAGTCGGCGGCGGCGTTGTCGAAAATTTCGAGACGCGCCGTTTTACCGGCAAATTCGCGTACGTCGAAATTGGCGTTGCGGAGTTTATTCGAGTTATGGCCGGTCGCCGAACGCACCTGTTTGCCGTCGATGAGCAGCCGCAGGCCGGTTTCGTTTTTATGGCCTCCGCCGCCGATCATAAACGTGATGAAATTGCGCGAGACGGTAAATTCTTTGCTCGTGAGCGTTCCTTTGTGCAAATCGCCGTCCACGGACGAACCGCCGGTGCGCACATTGTGCGAAACTGCCGCACGCGAACCGTCCATACCGATGTCGCCCATGTAAGGGGGAATGCGCGAATTATCGAGCGGACTTTCGGCAAATGCCGTGCCGGAAACCGTCCATCCGTCGTAATTTTCTTTTTCGAAGTTTTCGAAAACAATGTTTTCGCGTCCGGCGACGGCCTTGGCCTCGGCGGCCTCGGCGGTTGCGATGACCACGGGCACATTTGTGCCGCCGTCGACCGTCAATGCGCGCGCCGTGTTCTTCCGGATTCCGTTCGGATTGTCGTTTCCGCTGTTCGGGCAAATTGCGTTTTCGAACCAGCCTCCGACGGAAACTTCCACGGTTTTATCCGTTTTATTCGTCACCGTGTAACGCATGATCGTCACCGGCAGCGAGGAATCCTCGGTGTCGAGCGGGACAAACGGCGAAAACGCTTCAAGCGTCACATCCGCCGGCGAATCAGGATCCGAATAATTCACCGTCCCGATCGGATACGTGCCGGTGAAAGAAACATTTTTCCAACCCGTTTTATCGAGCGGACGCATCTTGTCGCCGGCGACTTGCAACGCAAACCCTTGCCGAAATTGATCCGCTTTGGCCAAAAATGCCTTGTTCGCGTTCACCGGTTTTTCGCCGGGCTTTAATTCGGCGCCGTGCGAAACCGCACTGAACGCATCCGCCTTCGGAAAACCGCGCACGAACGGCGACGATTGCGCGTCCTCCGGCTCCACGTAAAAAGCACCGTCGCGCGGGCGCACGCTTTGCACCGGGTTGCCCGGCGAAGATTCCCATTGCACAATCTTCGGAATGATACCCTCGCGGTTGTCGTTAAAAATATCCCAAAGCCACAGCTTGCCGTCACCGCCGAGGTAAACCGTGCCGCAAAAAAGACCGCCGACCGGCATCCCGACATGCATGAGCGCTTCCGATTCGGTAACGACTTCCGATTCCCCCCGTTCGTAAAGCGATTTTTTCCACGCCGCCGGCAGATTTTTTTCAGCCGGAATTATCGACGACAACTCGTAAACGCCGGCGGCGTTTTTCACCGGCTCGGCAAAGCCGGCCGGCGCGATTGCCAAACAAGCCGCCGCAAGCGCGGAAATTTTCAAAAATTGGCGCGATCGAGCTGCGCAGGCTTCGGCAAAAGCCGTTGCGGTGGGGGTGAACTTGGATTGCGTTTGTTTCATAAAAAAAAGGGTTAACCGATTAACGTGCGCAACCGGAGAATCGGTTGCGTAATTTGCGCCGCGAAAAGAAGAGAAATCGCCAATTATATGCAAGACTTCAATCATAAACGCCCCCGGCAAAAGACCGGAAATTTCCCGTCATGCAGTAACCGCACCGCGACCCGCTTTGATTGAGAAACGCAGTGTCAATGCAGTTGATTCCGTTCTCGCCGCGCGAGGCGTTTATCAATATTAGGATTGTCAATCAACGGGAGTATGCGTTCGTGTCGGCGCATGAGTACTTGTTGGATTTTTATAAATTTCAAGATGCCGCCGGCACCGAAATCGGCCGAAAAATTCTTTAAAACCGTCACTGCCGCGAACGCAAAAAACGCAAGGGAGAATAAAATATGAGTCAGTCTCCGGCGCCGATGTTTTCCATCGTAACTCCGCTCTACAATGTCGCCGACTGCGTGGAACGACTTTTGACCTCGTTACGAAACCAGACCTTCCGCGATTTCGAAGTCTTGTTGATGGATGACGGCTCCGGCGACGCCACCGTTGCCGTTTGCACCCGGCTTACGGAAAACGACAACCGATTTCGCGTCGTAGAGAATCCGCGTCGAGGCAAAGCGTCATTCGGACGTAACGACGGACTCCGTCTTGCCGTCGGGCGTTATGTACTTTTTCTCGACGGCGACGATTGGATCCGCCCGGAGTCTTTGGAATATTTCGACCAAGCTGCCCGCCGGCACAACTTTCCCGATCTTCTGTGCGCCGGCGCCGTAACCGCGACCGGAGCCGGGGAGCCCTTCAAATACGGTCGCGAAGTTTACAATCTCCGCGCCGCGGACGGTGAGATCAGCGGGCTGAGAGCGTTAGAACTGATAAAGAATGCCGGCAGACAATTGATTTGTTACAGCTGCCTTCAGGTCTGCCGCCGTGAATTCCTTCTGACTAATAAATTATTTCAAAACACCGGCATCGGATTGTTAGAGGATCATGTGTGGTTGCCGCAGGTATTTTTCGCCGCCGAACGGGTGGTCGCCATAGACTTCGCGTATTATTGTTATTGGCGGCGGCCGGGGACGCTGTCAGCCGGCGCGAATGCGGAAGCGTTGCGCGATGTCGCGCGTTCAACGGCGGAACTGGTCGATTTCTTCGCTAACCACCGGGAAAAAATGTCCGCCGCGGTTCAAGGCTTTTGGGCGAATCATGCCCTGAACTCGTTTTTCTGGTATTTTTTCAATCCGCTTCACGACAACCGTTTTTCGGCACGCGAGAAGAAAATAATTCTGCGCGAATTCCTCCGAGAACCGGCGATGCGTCGCGAGTTGCCGCTGCTGTTCCGCCGCGCCTCATTGCTCAAACGCGTCTCGGGGATTCTGCTTTTGCTCACCCGCGCCGGTTGGGACGGACCCGCCCGACTCTTTTTCCGCCGGATTTATTACCCGCTGATTTCAAGGAAAGGATAACGGACATTATCACCGGCGCACTTCGACGGATTCGCTGGCGGAGAGTTCTTTTGCCGGCGTAAACTTCGTCGTTTTTCCGTTCACCGTAAGCTCCGTCAAACGCAGTTTGCCGTATTTGAGCGTCACCGTCGCACGGTCACCGGCGAGCTCAAACGTCCCCCAGCCTTCCGCCGCCGTGAACGCCGATTTGAACGCGCCGTTTTTACCGGTCAACTTCGGCGAAAAAGTCAACTTGCCGGCAGGCCCGTCGTAATCAAACCCGCACGCCGCGACAAACGTGCCGTAGCTCGCCATCGCCCGCGCATAGTGGTCGCCGCATTCGATTTCATTATACGGATTGCGTTTCGCCGCATTGTGCCGGTCATGAATCACGCGCGTCACGGCGAGCGCTTTTTCCGTTTCGCCGGCATACATCAAGTGCGACGCGTATTGGTGCTCAAAGCCGGTCATGCACTCGTTTAAATAGCCGTGCGTCCAACTGCCGCCGTGATACGGATTCTCTTCGTTTTTCGCATTCGTGCACATCAGCGTGCCGCCCTCGCCGGGAACGAAAAACGGCCGCCCGAGCGGGCGCACGTATCGCAGGTAATCCGTCAAATCGAACGCGAAATTGTATTTCCAAATCGAATTGAGCGCTGCCTTCGCTTTGCCGGCGTCGATGACTTCCCCGAGGCCGCATTGAAATGCCATGCTTTGACCGAATAATTGATCAATG
>JAVBUU010000181.1:0-4831 GCA_031555005.1 Opitutales bacterium
AATCCGTCGGCGCGCGTGAGTGCCGGCATCGCGTGGAAGGCGCGAAAGGCGAGGTTGAAGCCGTCGACGAGAATGCGTTGCATGCGCCAAGGGTCAAAGGGGGAAGGGGCGAGGGGTCAAAAGGAAAAATCGTTACAACAATCCCGCCGCACGGAAACTGAACCACCCGCGCCGGAGCGGATCGCCGGCCTCGGTGCCGAGAATTACGTGATCCGCCAAGGTTATTTCCAAAATTTTTGCCGCCTCGTTCAGTTGCCGCGTCAAGCGCATGTCCGGCGCACTCGGCGTCGGATCGCCGGACGGATGGTTGTGCGCCAGGATAACGACGCTTGCGCCGAGTTTCAACGCCGGACGAAATGCTTCGCGCGGCGCGACGAGTGTGTTTTCCGCAGTGCCGGACGTTATCTCGACGCAACGTATCAGGCGGAGTTTTGCGTTCAGACAAAGCACCCAACATTTTTCCGTTTCGAGACCCTGCACGATGTCGTGAAAAAACGGATACACATGTTCCGGCTTATCGAGCAAAGGCGCGGCGACCTTGGTTTGTTCGCGCACGCGCCGCGCAATTTCCATCGCCGTAAGCAGCTGCAAGGCCTTCACGCGCCCGATGCCGCGCCGTTCCGCGAAATCCGCCGCCTCCCATGAAACCAAATTCGCCAGCGATCCGGCGTCGTGCACAAGTCGTGCGGCGACACTCAATACGTCTTCGCCGGCGGTGCCGGTGCGCAGCAACATCGCGAGCAATTCGGCATCCTGCAATGCGCGCGGGCCGAGTTTTTCGAGGCGCTCCTGCGGGCGGTCCTGCGCCGGCATGCGGGAGAGAGCAGGGGAGAGTTCACGCGGAAACGCGTTTTCCGAGTCCATGCGAAAAAAATTGCGCCGCGCCCGGCGAAAGAAAAGCATTTTCGCGATTTCAATCATTTCATGAATTCCGCCCTTTTTCAGACCGCCGGTCTGTTGATTTTATCGAACCTTTTCATGACGTTCGCCTGGTACGGACATTTGAAAAACTGCGCCGGCAAGCCGTGGATTATCGCCGCGTTCGTCAGTTGGGGCATCGCGTTTTTCGAATATTTGCTTCAAGTGCCGGCCAACCGCATCGGGCACGCCGGCGGACTCGAGCTCGGCCAACTCAAAATCATGCAGGAGGTGATTACGCTTTCCGTTTTCGTTCCGTTCGCACTGCTCTACATGGGCGAAAAATGGAAATGGGATTACCTGTGGGCATTCCTGTGTCTCGTCGCGGCGGTGTGGTTTGTATTCAGAAAATAGCCGCCGGTTTTTTCGGGGAAAAATTTTCCCGTAACCAAATTTCGCCGGCGGGGTTGATTTCCCGCGGCGCAAAAACGCCGGAACCCAAAAAATCACACGAAAAAACATGAAATCACTCCGTTTTATTCTTCCCCTTGTGCTTGCCGCGTTTGCCGCCGCTCCTTTTGCGACTGCCGCGGATGACGAAGGCGCGCCCCCGCCGCCGCAGCGTCAACAACGCCGTGTCGCCGGCGATTTCGCTCCCGGAGACCGCATGCCGGGCATGAAAGCCCTCAGCCCGGAAGAACGCCAAAAATTCGCCGACGCCGTCAAAGCCGTCCAAGACAACGAAAGCGTCGTCGCCGCCCGGAAGGATGCCCAAGAAGCCCGCAAGGCCCTCGCCGAGGCGCAGAAAAAACTCGCCGACGCGCAAAAGAAAGCGCACGAGGCGGTAAAAGCCGCCGCGCTGAAAGCCGACCCGAGCCTCGAGCCGATTTTCGAAAAAATCGAAGACGCGCGCAAAAAGGCAGCGGAAGCCGGCCGCGACAATCCGCGATTCCGGCAGAACGCCGGCGAACGCGGCGGACAGGCAGCACGCCAACGCGCACGCAGCGCCCGGCAAACCCCTGCGGAATAAATTTGCCGAAGCATTATTTTTCGAAAGCGCCCCGCCTGCGTTGAACGCGGCGGGATTGCTCTTTCCGAAACCCGCGTTCCGACGCAAAACCCGTTAACAACCCATGAAATCACTCCGTTACATCATCCCTCTTGCGTTTGCGGCATTTGTCGCGACCCCCTGCGCCGTCCATGCCGAAGACGCACCGGAAAAGCCGGTAAAAAAAGAACGCGCCGTCAAAGCGCCCAAACCGCTTCCCGGGCTGACGCAGGAAGAAACCGTCAAAATTAACGCCGCGAAAGCCGCCGCAGCCAAGGACACTGCCGTTCTCGAAGCGCGCAAGGCGCTCAAGGCGGCCAAAGCCGCCGTGAAAGAAGCTGCCGGCGAGGGCAAAAAAACCGCCAAAGCCGCCGTCAAGGACGCAGAAACGAAAGAACAAGCGGTGACGCGTGCAGCGATGATTAAAGCCAACCCGAGCGTTGAAGCGCTTTTGAAAAAAGTCGACGACGCCAAAAAAGCCGCCGCCGAAGCGAAAAAAGGCAAAAAGAAAGGCGGCAAGGCCCCCGAGGCCCCTGCCGCTCCTGCCCAAGAATAAGTTTTCAAATAATTCTTAACAAAGTCCGCCGGCGTCACTGCCGGCGGTTTTTTCGTCAAAACCGGATGCCCGCTTCGAGGGAGAAACTCAATGCCGGGTTGACGTCAAAATCGCCGAGCGATTCGTCATCCGCCCTGAATTTGTAGTTGCTCCAAAGAACGCCGGTAATCGCCGCCCTTACATAACCGCGCCGCCACAACTCCTGCGTAGCGCTGAACGTGAGCGGCACCTCGCGAATTTCCAAGGCGCGTTTGCCGGCATCTCCCGGCACGACCCGATAATCGGTCGGAGAAAACGCGCACCCGAGATCCAACCGCAGCGTGCCGTCGCCCCAAACGTCGTAAACAACGTTTATGCCGTTTGAACACTGCACCGACCAGCGGCGCGAAATCCGCCAATCAAGCCCGAAAAACGGCAAAATCATCGGATCCCGTTCCAATCGCGTGAACGCCTGAGCGCCCGCATAAAAACTCAGGTTCCGCGACCAAAGAAACTTCACCCCGCCGCCGGCGCGCCCCGTCAAGCCTTCGTCCAGTTCCGTATCCGCGTCTGCCGCCAAGCGCAGCGTGCCGTCGAAAAAAACACCCCACGGGCCGGAAACCTGTTGCTCTCCGCGCAAATACCAGCGCAACGCGTTCATGTCCCGGAAAGGCGTCTCGACCGTGTCTTTGAAATAATAGTGCGTAAACCGGTAATCAAAACTGCCGTAAACAGTCGTTTCTTCGCCCACATAGCGGGCGGCAACAGCCGCGCCCGCCGACACCGCGGACAACTTGCCGGCTTTCCCCGAAATGTCCGCCGGCAACCGGTAATCGACAAAACCCGACACCGGCATAAGCATTTGCAGGCCTCGGAAAAAAGATTTTTCGGCATGCCGCCCGGACAAACTTTCAGTTGCCGACACCGCGGCATTGCCGGACGAATTTTCAGCCCCCCCCGCGCCGGCGGACTTTTGCCGCGAACGCTCAAGCAGGCCCTTTGAAGCATTTTCCGCCGATGCCGCGGCGACCGATACCGAAAACGGCAACGAAAGGGCGAGCCCGATGGCAAAAAAGTTTTTCATTCAAAAAAAGCCGGAACGACACCGAATGCCGATTTCCCGAAGAAACAACATCAATTCCGAGCCGTTGTGTGCCGCGCGATTTGCATTTTCGCGTTCACGGATCAACTTTTCCGACACCCGCCCGAATTTTAATCATGAAAAAAAACGCCCTGAAAACATCCCCTTTCCTTGCGGCGATCCTGCTCGCCGCGCTCCCCTTTGTTTTTTCCGGCTGCACGGGACCGGAAGAACCCGCCCCCGCCGGCGCGCCGGCTCCGCCGCTTGACCCGCCGCTTGACCCGGCGGAAGAAAAGGCCGCCGAGAACGCCGAAATCGAAAGCCGGAAAGCCGGCGTTGACGTGCCCCCGGTTGCCGGGATCGCCTCCGGCGACGTCAAAAACGTTCGCCAATACGTGGACCGGGTGACCGAGGCAAACGAGCGCAACAGCGAAAAAGCGCGTTCCGGCGATTGGAATTATTCGCGCCCGGCGGTCGGCGGCGACGATTCCCGATACTAATTGCAGACAAACACGGCGTCCAAAGGGAACCGCCGGCGCGATTCCGTGTAAAAAGAGCACGCAACCGCTTTTTTTTCATGCAATCTCGCCGAATCTTCCTGAAAACCGCCGGCACGGCCGCCGCGGCATTCGCAATCGCACCGACAATGTCCCGAGCGCAAAACGCGCCGGCACCCGTCGCCGAAAAAACCTTCATGCCGGGCGCAATCGCCGGCGGAGCCGCCGCTCGCGCGTATTGGGTCGCGCTTGCCGAGAAATTATGCGGCCCCGTTTTGGAAAATCTCGCGGCGCGCACGTTGAAAAAAAACATGCCGTGCGAACAACACCCGCGCATCGATCGCACGCCGTTCACGCATTTGGAGGCGTTCGGCCGGCTGCTCAGCGGCATTGCGCCGTGGCTCGAAACCGACAAGCCGGAAAAGTGGCTGAAGCTCGCGCACGAGGCGACGGACGCCGCCACCGACCCGCAATCGCCGGACTACATGAACTTCACCGGCAAGCCCAACAAGCAGCCGCTCGTGGACGCCGCTTATCTGGCGATGGCTTTCCTGCGTGCGCCGAAAACGCTTTGGGAACCGCTCGACGCGCGCGTGAAAAAGAACGTCGTCACCGCGTTGAAAATGACGCGCGTGCTCCGGCCAAACCAATCAAATTGGCTGCTCTTCGCCGCAATGATCGAAGTGTTCATGCACAAAATCGGCGAAGACGTCGTGCGCGAACGCATCGACGAGGCGATTCGCAAACACGCGCTCTGGTATAAAGGCGACGGCGTTTACGGCGACGGCGCAGAGTTCCACTGGGATTATTAC
>JAVBUU010000044.1:0-5798 GCA_031555005.1 Opitutales bacterium
TCGCCGACTCGCGCCGGCCAAGCCCCGTTTCGAAGGGAGCGCGGAAAATGCAATTCGCACCCCGCCCGTCAATACGTTTTTTCAAATTATTTTTAACGCAACGCAACTAAACGGCAAACAAACAGGTTACGTAACCGAAATTAAAAAATATATGTATCCGGTTTTAAAATACAGGGGAAACGAAGGAGAGTTTGCCGACAATAATCACACCGAACACATCAGCGAAATCCGTGTAATTGAATTTTAACTACGAACAAGCCCCCGAGGCATTTTCCTTCGCCGCAAACACGCATCCGCCGCACCGGCAGTTACGCATGTCGCTGTGCCATTGCACGCGAATATTCGCGCGAGTCAGATTGCGACAAAGTACGAACCACCCGACGGCATCCAAAACGAACTTTAGTTTTGGCGCACCTCATCAAGCAAACGCTGCGCTTCGGCATGTCGCTCTTCTTCCGATTTATCCCGGCGCACTTCATCCATAATTACTTGATAATTATTAACAATTGCACCAACAAGCAGATTGAGCAGGAGAAACGCGGCCAGGACAAACCAACAAACATGGAAGCCGACAATCATTGCCGGAGTTGCCACGATAATCCCTTTCTCGCTTGCGGCGCGCAGATTGTAACAAAGTACAGTCCAATCGTCGCCGGTCATAATTCGGAAGAGCGTGAACATCGCTTCTCCCAAGGATCCGTACGGATCGCCGGACAAAAGCGTTGAAAACTCTTTTAAATAACTTTCCGCCGCCTCTTCTGTGCCGGCAGGCACATTCTTAATCCGGAACATCGAAACGCCCAGACGCGCAAACATGATGAAAAAGATAAAAAAGAAGATGCCGTTGTAAATAAGCGTCTTAAACGAGCGCAACAGCACCGCCAGAATCAACTTCAACTCCGTCGATGTCCGAACAAGCCGCAGCACGCGCAAGATTCGAACAATGCGGAAAATCAGCAGACACGTCCCGCTCGGAAACAAGGACTCCGGCAAATACCCCGTAACAACGAGAAACAAATCGAACAAATGCCATCCCGATTTAAAAAAAGCCCGATTGCTCTCACTCGCCAAATATCGCACCACCAATTCAACGGTAAAAAATCCCAAGATTATTTCTTGAATCAAATCTACCGTTTGATCGGCACCGTAGGTTGTCGCCATAATCAACGAACTGTTGACTACGATGACGGCAATAATGAACCATTCAAACCAATGCCGACCGACGATGTGTTTACAAATATCGGATAAATACTTCATAAAAAAACACGCGGCGCCGAAAAAACCGTAACCGCTTTGTTTTTACAATCTTTTTGCACGAAATACGACAGAGACCTTGTAACCCCTCTGCACCTTTTCCTTGCCGGAAACAGCGGCAGACGGACTTTCGCGAATTTGCTTAAACGCTTAAAATTTTTAACCTCATGAAAAAATTAAAATTGGCACTGATCGGAGGCGGTTTCCTCAACACAATCGTGGCAAACGCCGTGAGAAGCGGCCTGCTTCCCGAATACGAATTGGTCGCGGTGCTGGACAGATCCGGACGCGAAAATTCATTGGCCCGAACCTTCGGCTGTAAAGCCTGCGACGACATCGAAACACTGCTCGCCGAAAAACCCGACTATACCGTCGAAGCAGCCTCTGTCGGCGCCGTGCGCACTTATGCCGAAAAAATTTTAAAGGGCGGCTCGCACTTTATCGTTTTGTCGATCGGTGCGTTCGCCGATGCCGACTTTTATCGACGGGTAAAAGAGACTGCGGCCGGAGCCGGTCGCAAGATCCATATCGCCAGCGGCGCCGTAGGCGGCTTTGACGTACTGCGAACGGCTTCGCTCATGGGCCCGATCACCGCATCCATTACGGCCCTTAAATCCCCGGCATCAATTGCCCGAACGCCCCTGGGTTTTGACGGCATCATGAACATTTCAGAAAAAACCGAGGTTTTCAAAGGCACGACAAAGGAGGCGATTGCGATTCTGCCTCACCAAGTCAATGTCGCCGTGGCCACTGCCTTGGCGAGCGCCGGCCCGGAAAAGACCGTCATGGATATTCATGTTTTGCCCGGCGGTTACCGGGGTGACGAATATCACTTAAAAATCGAAGGCGGAGAGGTGCGCACCAATTTGCAAATTTACTCCCGTACAAGTGCCATTGCCGGTTGGAGCGCGGTTGCCGCTTTGCAAAACATCGTTTCACCGGTCGAATTTTTCTGACTCTGAAAAACTGACAAAGAGGATATCTCAAATGAAAATCGGAATCATCGGCACCGGGACAATCGCGTCGGCGGCGGTAACCGGGTTTTGCTTAAAAAACACCGGAAATGAGTTTTTTCTTTCGCCGCGCGGCGCGGAAAAGGCCGCCGCGCTTGCCGCGAAATTCCCGAAATCGGTCAAAATCTGCGCCTCTAATCAAGCGGTTTTGGACAATGCGGAGTGGGTTTTCATCACACTCCAAAAAACGGGTTTTGCCGCGCTTAACGCGCTAAAATTCCGGCGAAACCACAAGGTAGTAAACATGGCCACGGAAATGTCGTTGTCCGAGTTGAGGAAAATCACCGGCGAAACGGCACTTTTGTCCCACGCAGTCCCCCTCCCGATGATAGCCGGCGGATACGGCCCGCTGCTTGTTTATCCCGAAACGCCGGAAGTCGGAAAACTCTTCGGGGCGATAAGCGACGTGCTTTACATTCAGAACCTCAATGACGTCCGCCCGCTTCAACTCTTAACGTGCATAATGAGCCCTTATTACATGCTGATGCACGAGATCGCGAAATTCTCGGACGACCGAGGCGTAAATCACGCGCTTTCGGTTAAATTCCTGCATTCATTATTCAGCGCCCTCAGCCGGCGCGCGGCGGAGTCGCCGCACAGTGATCTTGTGGAATTGGCACACGACATGACCCCCGGCGGCTACAATGAGCAAGCCATGAACGAACTCTCCGGCAACGGCGCAATTGCTGCCTGGCGCACCGCACTCGACAGGCTTTTGGAGCGTTTACAAGCGAACACCGAAAAGGCGTAGTATTCACACAGTTTCTCAGAAACGGCACCGTTAAAAACAACCGGCATGCCGGACGCTGCCCCGCTGCCGCGCGCAACGCTATTTAACTTTACAAAAAAGCGGCAAATAAGACAAATTTGATGCCGGAGCTTGTTCAAATTCAGTCGAAAAAGAAGCGTGGGACGCATCCTCGACAACAAAATTACGATCACTTCTCATCCATGAAAAACACAATTGCCACACTCGCCTTAACCGGTGCGCTCTGCATCACTTCGCCGCTGTTTGCCCGAGAGGGTGCAACGTTGCAAAAAGCGCATCCCGCGCAAGGCTCGCACGCAAGCACCGTGTTCATGCCGGAAGCCGGCGTTCGCGGATTCCTCTACTTCGGGCCTTCGATTTCTTCCGTAAAATTCGACGACTACGACCTCAGCGGCGTTTTCGAAGATCAATTTACCATGTACGGGATGACGATCGGCGGCGGTCTCATCGTGAACGGGCACCACTACTTCGCCGTCGAAACGGGATTTATCACGGATTCTCAAAGCTACACGATAAGTCCCACTCGTATCTTGCACGACACGAGCGTCGATTATACGTCCATCCCGCTGCTTTTTTCCTACAATTACAAATTCGATCTCACCGACACGTTGAGCGTCCGCGCCGGAGCTATGGCAGGACTCACGTTTTGGAATGTGGAGTATGAATCGCCTTTGCTTGAAGAAGCCTTCAACCGCTGTTCGTTCACCGGCGGCGCGACGGTCGGCATCACTTGGGCATTTGCCCAAAACTGGTATCTCGATTTCGCCTATCGTTTCACGATTTCGACTTCGATTTCGGCAATGGACGTTGATGGAATCTCCTTCGACACCGGCGCGATTTACGCGAACCAGTTCGACCTCACCGTTGGCGTAAAATTCTAACGCAAAAATTTCCGGAAGGCGGCAACCCCGCTTTCCGGATATAATCCCGAAACCGTTCAAAAAATGCCGCCGACTTACTATTGCACGACGCACGCAACGCCGGTCGGCATCGTCACGATTGCCGGCGACGATTCCGGCAATTTGGCCGGGCTTTGGAACGAAGGGCAAAAATATCACGGCGGCACGCTTTCCGGCAAAATGACCGCGAAGAAAAACCTGCCGGTTTTCGACGCCGCCAAGCGGTGGCTCGACAATTATTTCGCCGGTAAAAAACCGGCGATTTCCGAACTGCCCCTCGCGCCGATCGGCGGCGAATTCCGGCAAAATGTTTGGAAAATACTTTGCAAAATTCCCTACGGAAAAATCGTCACCTACGGCGACATCGCAAAAAAAATCGCCGCGCAAACAAACAAAACCGGCATGTCGTGCCAAGCCGTCGGCGGCGCGGTCGGGCACAATCCGATTTCGATTATCATTCCGTGCCACCGCGTCGTCGGTGCCGGCGGAAGCCTGACCGGTTACGCCGGCGGCCTCGGAATCAAAATGAAATTACTCGAACTTGAAGGCGCGGACACGTCGCGCCTGTTCGTTCCGAAAAAAGGAACGGCGCTTTAACCGCGCGCCGGCGGCGACGCACAATTCCGGTTGCGCTCCGAAGTCGCCCGATCATTTTGCACCGCGCATGTTTCGCCGAGCCCAAGCCGTATCCGTTTCGCTGCTTTTCGCGGCGGCGGCATCGCCGGCAAACGCGGCGCCGGATTATAAGTTCGTCCTCGCCGACGAATATGTCCGCAACTATTTCGGCACCGCCCGGCTCGCGCCGGACACCGGCATAAACGGCGGCATTTTCACGACCCCGAATTCCCTCGCCGGCGACCGCGTCACGCAAAATTTCGTGACTGCCGCCGGCACTTACGAATTCCCGGAAAACAAGTGGGCTTGGGGAATGTTTCAACCGCTGATACACGCAAATCTCGGCGGCATGTTTTACGACGAACGTCTGCCGGAGCCGGCAAACGGTTCCGCCGGCGACAAAACCGACGGACTTTCCGTCGCCGCAAACGTCACCGCCGGCATCCGCTGGCGACCGTGGCACCGCACCACGCTGGCCGTCCATTTGGGCTACGGCTACATGTATGCGGAAAACAATTACACGGCAAACACGCCGGAAAGTCAGGCGGCTGCTGCAATCGCCGACGGCAGTTCGCGCAATTGGTCTGCGAATGTTTTAAACTCATCGACGGAATTGTCCGCCGCGCAAAGCCTCCCTTTTTCACCGGACGCTTGGGGTGACTCGGAAGACGCGCCGGCAAGCGCGCGAATCCGCTTCAAGACAAGTT
Source organism: Opitutales bacterium (assembly GCA_031555005.1). GTDB lineage: Bacteria > Verrucomicrobiota > Verrucomicrobiia > Opitutales > UBA953 > CALNBE01. The sequence continues at coordinate 5,258 of JAVBUU010000044.1, forward strand.
TCGCCAACGTCAAAAACATCGGCATCCACGGCACGCGCAACGACCAACGGCGTTTTGTAAATTCGTATTTTTGGACAAACGGCATCGAGTTGTTTTTACCGGTAATCGAAATCGGCGGCGCGCAGCTGTTCGCGGAACCGTTCATCCGGCGCACGGACATGTTCGACGACGGACACAACGCCATTGCCGGCGATTCTCATTTTTACGAAGCCGGCGCGCGCATCGGTTGCAACGCCGTCGCCCTGAGCGGTTCGGCCTTTTGGGGCGACGATTTCAGCGGATGGCAAGCCTCGCTCACGTTTCGTTTTTGAAGCATCCGGTTGCGCCGGCGCAGCGCGTAAGGCAACCATTCTTGGTTGCGCGCCCGCGACATTGGCACACCTTGGGCGCGCAACCAAGAATGGTTGCCTTACGCTGAATTCATGTCCGAACGCTTCGAATTAACTTCCGATTACACCCCTGCCGGCGATCAGCCGCAGGCCATCGAAAAACTCGTCTCCTCGATTCGCGCCGGCAACAAATACCAAACGCTCCTCGGCGT
>JAVBUU010000059.1:0-26837 GCA_031555005.1 Opitutales bacterium
GGCGTCGACGCATTCGAGGATGGCGTCCGCGGCGAAGGGCGGCGGGACGAAAATCACCGAGACGGTCGCGCCGGTGGCTTTGGCGGCTTCGGCGACGGTGTTGAAAATCGGGACTTTCTTGCCGGCGTGGTCGAAGGTTTGGCCGCCTTTGCCGGGCGTGACGCCGGCGACGACTTGCGTGCCGTAGTCGAGGGAGAGTTTCGCGTGGCGTCCGCCGAAATCGCCGGTGATGCCTTGGACGATGATTTTTGTGTTTTCGTTAATGAGAATGGACATTTTTTGTGTGCGCCCGGGGCGCGTTGGTTGTTTTTGTTAAAAGAAAAATATTACTTTTTGTGTTGATGAAGCGTGATTCCGTTTCCGTCGAGATCGCAGAGGACAAAGAACCGGCAAACGGGCGTGTTTTGAATCGGGACGACGATTTCGACTCCGGCTTTTTCCAAATGCGCGAACGCGGCGTCGAGGTCTTCAACTTCGATCGCAATGTTCGGGCCGCCCGCTTTGCAGGGGCGGTCTTTCGGTGCCGGTTGCCAGCAGTTGGTGACGGCGAGCGTGCCGGCACCGATGTCGTATTCGATCCAAGCGCCTTTGCCGGCGCCTTCGTGCATTTCGGGAAACTCCATGTAAGAGGATTCCTTCAGCCCGAGTGTTTTTCCGTAAAACTCGCGGGCGCGCGCGGTGTCGGTTACGGGGTAACCGACGAAGGCGATTTCTTTGGCGCGTATTGACATTGCGGATACGCGGTTTCAGCCGACGAGTTTGACGATTTTTTGCGCGGCGTCCGCCATGGTGTCGCCGGAGACGATGGTGAGGCCGGAGCCGGCGAGCGTCTTTTTGCCGTTTTCGACGTTGTTGCCTTCGAGGCGGACGACGAGCGGGAGCGAGAGGCCGGTTTCTTTCACGGCGGCGACGATGCCTTGGGCAATGATGTCGCAGTCCATGATGCCGCCGAAGATATTTACGAAAATACCTTTCACGTTTTTGTCCGTGAGAATGATTTTAAACGCAGCCGTGACTGCGTCTTTCGAAGCGCCGCCGCCGACGTCGAGGAAGTTCGCCGGGTTGCCGCCGAAGTGTTTGATGATGTCCATGGTGGACATGGCGAGGCCGGCGCCGTTGACGAGGCACGCAATGTTGCCGTCGAGCGCGATGTAGCTGAGGCCGTATTTCGAGGATTCGACTTCCTTCGGGTCTTCTTCGTTGAGGTCGCGGAGTTCGACGATGTCCGGGTGGCGGAAGAGGGCGTTGTCGTCGAAGCCGACTTTGGCGTCGAGCGCGACGAGTTTGTCGTCGGGTGTGGTGATGAGCGGGTTGACTTCGACCATCGAGCAATCTTTTTCCCAGAAGAGATTGTAGAGGCCGGTGACCATTTTGCCGAATTGTTTCATCAGATCGCCCTTGAACCCGAGGGCAAACGCGAGTTCGCGTTTTTGGTAATCTTGGAGACCGACGGCGGGATCGACGCGGACTTTGGTGATTTTTTCCGGCGTTTGCTCGGCGACGGTTTCGATGTCCATGCCGCCTTCGGTCGAGGCGACGATGACGGGGCGCGAGGTGCCGCGGTCGAGAAGAATCGCGAGGTAGTATTCTTTCTTAATGTCGGAGGTTTCGTTGAAATAAATTGTTTGCACCTTGCGTCCGTCGGGGCCGGTTTGCTTGGTGACAAGCGTGTTGCCGAGCATTTTTGCGGCGATTTCCTTGGCTTCGGCTTTGCTGCCGGCGAGTTTTACGCCGCCTTTGTAACCGTCGGTGAATGTGCCTTTGCCGCGACCGCCGGCGTGGATTTGGGATTTTACGACAACGCGGTCGGGAAGTCCGGCGAGGGCGGCGTCGAAATCTGCTGCTTTTTGCGCGGGGAAACCTTTGGGGACTGCAACCCCGAAGTCGGCGAAGAGTTTCTTCGCTTGGTATTCGTGAATGTTCATGGAGTGTTTTGTGTGATTAGATAAAGTGTGTGTGCGAAACGTTGCGAAGCAGACCGGACGCGCGGGATCTTTTGAAGGGAAAGTTTTGCGAAGTGTTAAACGGCTGTTGCGGCGAAACTCAAACAAATGTTTGAAATCGTGCGCAGCAGGGGCGGAGTCCGTGCGGCAATGCGCTTCCGGCGCTTTGCGCGGGATGTCGCAACGTTAAACGCGTTGCAGGTCGGCTTCTTTAGCTTTCAGGTGCTTGTCGATTTCGGCGATTTTGCCGTCGGTGATTGTTTGGACTTCTTTTTCGGCGCGTTTGTATTCGTCTTCGGAAATTTCCTTTTGGCCTTTTTTCAAAACTTCCATGGTTTCGCGCCGGCAGTTACGCACGCGGACGCGGCCTTCTTCTGCGAGGCGGTTGGCGACTTTGACAAGTTCCGCGCGGCGTTCGCCGGAAAGTTCCGGCACCGGGCAGCGGATGATGTTGCCTTGGGGGACGGGGTTGAACCCGAGGTTTGCCATTTGGATGGCTTTCTCGATGTCTTTGGAAATGCCTTTGTCAAACGGCTGGATGACAATGCTGCGCGCGTCGGGCGTCGAAATCGCGGCGACGTTTTTGAGCTGCTGCATGCTGCCGTAGGCGTCAACCATGATAGACTCGACCATGGCGGGCGTGGCTTTGCCGGTGTGCAGTCCGCCGAATTCGTGAAGTGTGTGATCGACCGCTTTTTTCATTGAAGCGGCGCCGTCCGCGATAACTTTTTTGGAATCCATGCACTTCTTCGTTAGAGAGTCCCGGCGGGAATGTCTAAACAAAAAAGGAGGGCGCGGCGGATTTGGATAACTTATAAAACAATTTTTATACCGCGGCGAATGTAAGTCGGCGTGTCAATCGGGTGCCCGTCGAGCATGGAGGGGCGTGTTTTGTCGAAGAATCTGCGCTGGGCTTCCATTTCGTCGAGCCCCAGCTCCGTTTGCACCCGTTTCCCGGCGCGGTTTTCCGGCGTTTTCGAGGGGTCGGATCCCGGCGTTTGGGCGTCGTTGCCGCGCGGCAGCAGGTCTTCGATTTTTCGGGGCGGTTCGAGAAAGGCGCCGGGGCGTTGCTTGAAACCGCCGGCAGAGCCGATTACGCAAATGTCAAGGGCATCGTTCATCGCCGGTTCGATATTGACGCCGAGCATGATTGTGTTGCGTCCGCCGAGTTTGCCGGAAATACGCGTGACGATGTCGTTGGCTTTGGCGAGGGTGAGCGCGGTGCCGCCGGCAATGTGGATAACCAGTGTTTCCGCGCCGCGAACGGATTCTTGCGCACGCAGCAGCGGAGAGCCGAGCAATTCTTCGACGGCGTTTTGTGCCGCGTCCGGCCCGGTGCCGGAGCCGAGCGAGTAAAGCGTGTGCCCGCCGCGAATCGGAAATGCCGCCCGCAAGGCGGCGAAATCGACGTTGATCAAACCGGTTTTCAAGATCGCGGCGCAAAGCGAGCTGATGCCGCGCTGGATCCAGCGATCCGCTTGCGCAAAGGCATTCAACGCCGTTTCCTCGGCGTCGACGACTTGCATGAGCGAGTCGTTGTAAAGCGGGATGACCGCTTCGCATCGCAACCGGAGTTCGTCAAAGGCGACGGTTGCCTGTTCGGCAATTTGGCCGCCCTCGAACGAGAAGGGCATTGTGACGAACGCGATCACCATGGCGCCTTTGCTTGCGGCGATGTCGGCGATGAGCGCCGCGGCACCGCTGCCGGTGCCGCGTCCGAGCCCGGCGACGAGAAAAATCAAGTCGTTGTTTTCAACGACGCGGGCGATGTCGCCGCAATTTGATTCGGCGGCCTTGCGCGCGAGCGCGGCGTCGCCGCCGGCGCTGAGGCCGCGCGTGATGCCGCGGCCGATGAGCACGCGTTCCGGCATTTTGGAGTTACGCAGCGAAGCGGCGTCGGTGTTGACGGCCGCTTTTTTGACGTTCGGGAAATCGTGGAGATTAAGGGTTTCGATTGCGTTTATTCCGGCACCGCCGACGGCGACGATTTTGATGCGCGTACCGATTTCGGCAAACTCGGAGAGCAGCGGATCGCCGGCGTTGTTTTCGAGACTGTCGGGTGAGTCGGACATGGCGTAATCGTTTTAAATTTTAAAAGGGGATAAAGCTGCGGATTTTGCTCCATAGGTTTTCCGGTGACGCGTTTTGTTTCCCGGCGTCGTCGTTGAGGGCGAAGTCGAGCAGTCCGTGCGCGGTGCCGTATTGCGGGCGGGCAAGTTTGTCGGAAATCCAGTTCGGCAATTCGCCGACGCGCGCGTCGACGCCGAGTGCTTGCGCGGCGGCCTGCTCTATGTTGCGCAGCTGCGCGGTGCCGCCGGTGAGGACGACGCCGGCGGCCACTTCCTCGCGGGAAAAGCTCGGGCCGAGTTTGGAACGCAGGATCGTGAAAAGTTCGTCGACCCGGGCGTGGATGATCTGATTCATCGCGTGCGCCGGAATGAACGTGTCGCCTATATTTTTGCCGCCGCCGCCGATCCAGATTTTGCTTTTGGCTTCTTCTTCAAGAACGATCGCGGATCCGGAGCCGCATTTGAGGCTTTCGGCGTCTTCGTGCTTGATGCGCAATCCGAGGCTGAGGTCGTTCGTGATGTGATCGCCGCCGATGGGCAGCACGCCTGTGCTTGCGACGTAGCCCTTGCGGTAAAGCACGTAGTCGGTTGTGCCGCCGCCGATGTCCGCGACGAGCACGCCGTGCCTGCGCATGGCCTCGCTGGTCACCATGCGGCCTGAGGCGAGGGAGGAGACGATCAAGTCCGGCACGTAGAGCGAATAGGCCCCGGTGATGTGTATCAGGTCGCGAACGTATTTTTCGGAAGCGTCGATATCCCATGTGCTCGCTTCGAGCCTTTTGCCGGTCATGCCGAGCGGGTTTTCGCGCATTTCGTCGTCGAGGAAAAACGGTTGGTGGATGTGCGAAATGCAAATGCGCCCTTCCGCGGGTTGCCGGTGTTTGGCCTCTTGCCGCGCGCGTTCCATGTCGTTTGCGCTCACGCAGCGATTGGAGCCGGAGACGGTCGCCATACCGATGCTGCGTTCGCCGCGCAGGTGGTAACCCGTCAGGGAAAGATAGGCTGCCGAGACTTGCGCGCCCGCCTGCTGTTCCGCGTCGTGAATCGTCCGGTGCACGGTTTCTTTGAGGGCGGCGAGATCGATGATTTCGCCTTTTCGCATGCCGTTCGTTTTCCGTTCTCCGATTCCGATGATGTTGAGACGTCTGTTGGGCGTAACCTCGCTGATGAACACAACGGTTTTTGTTGTTCCTACATCAACTGCGGCGAGAAGTTTGGATGCCATTTGTCGTATCTTTTTATTTTTGCGGGATTCCGGCGTTAACGCGGGGACTTTCTCGGGATCAGGCGGGGTTGAGGTTCCGGACGTCCCGGAATTTCCCGATTTACCATGGACATGAAAAGGTCGTAACCGTAGGGCGCCGCCGTCGCCGGGCGTTGGTTGAGTTCGTTTCGCACGGTGTCACCGAATTTTTTCGACATGTAAAGGTTCAGTTCGTCGATGTTGCGGGCGGGATTTGCGGAAAAAATGACGTCGCAGATTTCGGGAAATTCCGGCGATTCGACGGTGACGCGGATTGACGCGCCGGGGTAGTCGATGTCGCCGTTCGGGAATTCCTTCAGGGAGATGCTGCGCCAGGTGCCGTAAATGCGGTAATCGAATGCGCGAAGCAGCAATTTGCTCACGTGTTCCATGCCGGGGACGAAGTCGGACGTGCCCCTGTCCCGCACTTCGGCGTCGGTGAGGACCGGTAATTTCATCATGATTGCCGGGCGGTAATTGATTCCCTCGTAAACAACGCCGTCGATCGCGACGACGCGGGTGACGGGTTCGCCGGTTTTCAACCGGGAGTTCATGCGCAAAATCGGTTTTCGCTCAATGACGTGAACGCTGAGGCTTCCGTTTGAAAGGCGCGTGACGGAGGCCTCTTTTATCTGCCCGACTTTTTCGAGCATCTCTTTGATTTCAAAAATTCCCGGCATCTCGCCCCGGTCAATGCCGGTGCAGCGCAGGAACCATTCGCGGGTCAGGCTCTGCTGCTCGCTTGACGTAAACCGGACTTCGCTTTGCAGGACGGGCCTCGGGATTTTCGGCGTTTGAAGTTCTTTCCATGCAAGCACGATGAGCCACGCGAATGCCCCGAGGAAAAATATGAACAAAGTGCGGTGTATCCATTTTCTCACGGCACGCCGGCGGGCGATTTGGGAATTGGCCTCCTTACCCTGTATTCGTTGCGGAATTACCTTGTGCCATTCGCGGGAGGGTCCGCGGAGGTCGTATGCCTTTTTTCGTGCCATCAGAAATTTTTGCGTTTTGCGTTAAAACGGGCGACTGCGGGCGAGAGCATGCGGCGCGTCAGTTCCGGGAAGCTCAACCCGACGCAGCTCGCGCTTTTCGGCAAAAGGCTGGTGGCGGTGAGTCCCGGCATCGTGTTTATTTCCAGAAAAACGAACGAGTCGTCCGGCAATAAAATGAAATCGGCGCGTGCGAAGTCCCGGCAGCCGCAGGCTGCGAAACCGCGCTCCGCCGCCGCCGCGATTTGTGCGGCGATTGCCGGCGGCACTTTTGCCGGAAACAGGTAATCGGTCGCGCCGGCGGTGTATTTGTTTTTGTAATCGTAACCGCCGGCCTTCGGCACGATTTCGACGATGCCCATTGCTTGCCCGTCGAGGATGCCGATTGTCATTTCGCGTCCGCGAATGCGCGGTTCGACCATCCATTTTCCGGGAAAAAGTTGTTTCAGTGCGCCGGCGATTTCGGGTTCGCCGGAAACGATGTGCAGCCCGACGCTGCTGCCTTTGTCGGCGGGTTTTATGACAACGTCGTCCGTCCCGAGCGCGCCGGCGATTTCGCGGGCGGACGGTGTTTCCGAAAAATCAAATTCGACTTCCGGCGCGACCGGCAGACCGGCTTCGCGGAACTTTTTCTTTGTATCCGTTTTGCTGATACAAATGCGCCCGGCGGCGGAATCGCAACCGGCAAACGCGAAGCCGCGCGCCTCGAGTTCGGACTGGATTTGACCGTCTTCGCCGTAGTCGCCGTGAATCACGGGCATGACGACGTGCGTCGCCGGATCCAGAAACGCCGGCAGTTTGTTTTCGTCGAGCACGTGCAGCGAAACGCGGTCGAAGGACGCTTTCAGCGCATCCGCGCACGCGGCGCCGGAGCGCAACGATACTTCGCGTTCCGGCGAAATCGCGCCGCAGAGGACAACCGTTTCAAAAGAATTTTTCATAACACGTCCTTCCATTCTTTCCCGAGCAGAACGATTTCCGGCTCAAGCTCAATGCCGTGCGCCGCTTTTATGATGCCGCGCACGCGTCGAATTAATTCGATGATGTCGCCGGCGGTCGCGCCGCCGGTGTTGACGATAAAGTTCGCGTGCACCGGCGAGACTTGCGCGCCGCCGACGGCGAACCCTTTTAAATTCGATTTTTCGATAAGCGCGCCGGCGAAGTTGCCGGGCGGGTTTTTGAACGAACTGCCTGCGCTCGGTTCGCGGGGCTGCGTGGCGCGCCGGCGGTCGGAAAAGCTTTTCATCGTTTGGAAAACGACGTCCGGCTCTGCGTTGCCGGCGGCTTTCAATTCGGCTTCGAGCACGATTGCGCCGTTTAATTCCGGGCAGTTTCGGTAACCGGTTTTGGCGAAAAATTCGCGCGGCTTTTTGTGCAAGACGCCGTCCGGCGAAAGCCATGTCACCGATTCGACGAGGTCGAAGATCGAGGCACCGCACGCGCCGGCATTCATGCGCAACGCGCCGCCGAGCGAGCCCGGGATGCCGTCGAGAAATTCGAAACCGGTAACGCCGCCGCGCGCCGCGCGCGCCGCGAGTTCCTTTAATCGCGTGCCGCCGGAGGCGCGCAAAACCGATTCGCCGGCGACATGAATGTTTTGAAAACGCGGTTGTGAAAGCCGGATGACGAGGCCCGGAAAGCCGTCGTCCGGCACAAGCACGTTTGAGCCGCGTCCGAGCACGAACACCGGCAGATCGCACAGTAATGCGGCACGCAGCAAAACGCGCAAATCTTCAAGCGATCCGGGCTCCGCGTAGAAACGCGCCGCGCCGCCGACGCCGAATGTCGTTTTGGTCGCGAGCGGGAAATCTTTTTCCAAAACGGTTTCCTCCGAGAGCAACGGGCGGACGCGGTCGGAAAACACGTTTTCCGGCACGCCGGCGCGCGCACCGGACAGCAGCAGGTCGCGCACGAAATTCGATGCTGTGCGGTCGATGTTGCCCGCGCCGATGAAGACGACGGTCGTCTCGGCGGTGCCGGGGATAATGCCCCCGAGTTGTGCGAGCAATGCCGATTCGTCCTCGAATAGTGCGAATTTCGTTTTTTCGTTTTTTGAAACCGCATTCAGGATGCACACCGTTTTGCCGGCCTCGATCAACGGCTCGCCGGCGGAATACACCGGCATGAGCAACACCTCGTCGGCGATTGCGAGCGAGGCGGCAAACTCGCCGGCGTATTGCAGCGTGCGCGAATAGCGGTGCGGTTGGAAAACGGCGACGATTTTGCCGAGCGTGCTTTCGCGCAAGTGCCGGAGCAATGTGCCGATTTCCGTTGGGTGATGCGCGTAATCGGCCATGACGCGCAGGCCGCCGGATTCGAAAAGCACGTCTTGCCGGTGGCAAATGCCGGAATATTTGCCGAGCGGTTCCACGCCGATTCGGTTGGCGATGTATGCGGTGACGGCGAGCGCGGTTGCCGCGTTCAAAATGTTAAAACGTCCGGCGACGGGCAGCGTGATTTCGCCGGCGACGGGAAATTTCCCGGAAAGCGCGATGCGCGTTTCGGTCGATTTCCCGGCGGCGACGCGCACGCGGAAATCGCCCTCTTCGCCGACCGTGAAGACCGGCACCGGCGCGTTTTTCGTCAGACGCGTCAGGCGTTCGTTTTGCGCCGGAATGAAGATCGCCCGTTTCGTTCGCGCGAAAAGCTCGACGAATGTTTGTTCCAGATCCGCTTCCGTTTTGTAATAATCGGGGTGGTCCCAGTCGAGGTTCACGACGACCGTGATTTCCGGCGAAAACTTTTTGATTGTGCCGTCGCTTTCGTCCACTTCGCAAACTACCCACGGGTTGCCGGCGGAAGCATTGGCCGGCGGCAGGGACGTGTCGCGGTAAAGCCCGCCGAGCACGTAGCCGATGTCTTCGCCGGCGGCGAGGAGCGACTGAATCAGCATGCCGCTCGTCGTTGTTTTGCCGTGGCTGCCGCAAACGGCGACGAGTTGTTTTTCGCGCACGCATTCGGCAAGCAGCTCACCGCGCAAAATACGGCGTGCGCCGGCGGCGGTCGCGGCTTCAAGTTGGCGGTTGCCGGGCTTGACGGCATTGGAGTGCGCGACGATTGCCGGCGGGTTGGCGGCGTCGATGTCGGAGCAAATCTTTATTCCGGCATTCTTCAAAATGTCGCTCATCGGCGGTGCCGGCGCGTCGTCGAATCCCGAGATTTCCAAGCCGGCGCGTCGCAGGTAAACGGCGAGCGGGCCCATGCCCATGCCGCAAACGCCGAGCATTCGGATGTGATGGATGTGATTTTCGGCGTTTCCGGCCATTATCTTTTCGCCCCCTTTTCGAGGTCGTCCGCCATGATTTGCCAATTAAATTCTTCGTGAATGCGCCGGAGGTTTTCACGGAATTTTTCAAGCAGCCACTCGTTCCCGATTGTGTCGCACACCTCGTCGGCAAGTTTGTCGAGGTCATCCTGCATTACGACGAAACCGCCGCCCTGTTGTTCGAAAAACCGGGCGTTTTCGTCTTGATGGTTGTCCGCCGAAAACGGGTAGGGCACCAAGATCGCCGGCAATTCGCATGCGGTAAATTCCGCGATGCTTCCGGCGCCGGCCCGGGATACGACGAGATCCGCGGCGGAGAGTATTTCCGCCATTTGCGCGCAGAACGGAATAAATTGCGCCGTGCGCACGCGCCCGTCCGCATGTTGAAATTCAAGCGTCTCGCCGGAGGATTTTCCGGGGCCGGTGATGCAAAAAATGTTTACGCCGAGGGAGGCGATTTTTTTAAAATTCCCTTTGACCCATTCGTTGAGTGCGGTTGCGCCCTGGCTGCCGCCGACGATGAGAAGCAGTTTGTCGTTTTCCGGCAGCCCGAGTTCGCGCCGCGCGGCGAGTTTCGGCAGGCGCACGATTTCCTTCCGCACCGGCATGCCCACATGGCGTTGCACGGCGGGCGAGAGTTTCGGGATCGAAACGCCCGGGGGCAGCCAGACGCGCGCCGCGATGCCGGCGAGGAGGCGGATGGCTTTGCCGGGGACGCGGTTGGCTTCGTGGAATATCACCGGAATCGAACGGGCGCGGCAAACCAGCGCCATGCCCGCGGTGAGAAATCCGCCGAAGCTCACGAAGGCGACGGGGCGTTTTTCGGCGACGAGTTTTAACGCAAAAACAATCGCTTTGATTTGGCTGAAAACAAAGCGAATGAAACCGTGGGGCGTCCGCGAAAGGCCGGCGCCCGGCGCGCGACGGAAACGCAGGTGCGGATATTTTTCGAGCAGGCGGCCGTCGATGGCTTTTTCGCTTACGATCAGGAGGCAGTCGTGCCCCCGGGCCATCAAATTTTCGGCGAGCGAAATGCCGGGCGAGAGGTGGCCGCCGGTGCCGCCGCAGGCGATGACGAAATAACTCATGGTTTGAATGTTTTGATTCGGATCGCTGGCGGCCGCGACCATTGGAAGAGGCAGTTAAGGATCAATCCGAGCATAATGAAAATTATCACCAGATTGCTGCCTCCGTAGCTGATGAACGGGAGCGACATTCCTTTTGTCGGCAAAAGGCCGGTGACGACGCCGATGTTGATTGCCGCCTGCAGCACGATAAACAGGCACGCGCCTAGGCAGATGTTGAATTGATAAAGATTTTGCGCGCGCGGCAGGTTCCACATGACGATCCAGAAAAATGCGAGAAAGGCCAGTGCGACGCCGCCGGTGGCAAGCAGCCCGAGTTCTTCGCCGATGATCGAAAAAACGAAATCCGTGTGCGCTTCCGGTAAAAAGTAGCGCTGCTGCATTCCGTTGCCGAGGCCTTCGCCCTGCGTGCCGCCGCAGGCGAATGCCAGCATGCCTTGCCAAAGTTGGTAGCCTTCGTTGGTGCGGGTGCCTTCCGGGTCGAGAAACGCGGTCACGCGTTTCATCCGGTTTTCCCAGTTGGCCACGACGTAGGCAAAAACCGAAATGACGCTCAGCGCCGTCGGGAGCAAATAACGCCAACGCGCGCCGGAAACGAAAAGCAGAATCCCGCCGACTGCGCCGCACAATGCCGTCGTGCCCAAATCGGGCTCTATGACGACGAGTCCGCAAATCGTGCCGATGATTCCGCAGGGGAAAATGTAGCCGCGCAAAATATCGCGGCGCGCTTCTTGCGTGAACCCGAAAAACGGGAATTTTTTCCGGCGCTCAAACCAGGCAAATTCGGTGCCGGATCCGATGAAGCGTTTCGATTCGGCGATGTAATGAGAGAGCGCAAGGATGAGCGCGAACTTGGCGATGTCGGAAACCTGAATGTTGATCGGGCCGACTTCTATCCAGCGCCAAGAGCCTTTTACGGAACGCCCGATACCGGGAATGCGCACGGCGACAAGCAGCGCGCACGCGGTGAAAAAAATGTGCGGGATCCAGCGGCGCAGTTTTTCCAAGTCGAGTTTAAAGGCGATGCCGGCGGCCGCGCATGCGGCGGCGGCGTATATTAATTGCCGCTCGGCGTAAACCGTCGAGCCGGCGCCGGATTTGGAGGCCGCGACGGCGGCGCTCCACAAGACAACAAGGCCGACGCACAGAAGTCCCGCCGCGATTAAAATCAAGCCCGTGGCAGGCCCCCAGAAACGGGAGGCGCGGGCGGGCGGCAATGCGGGGCTGTCGGCATTCATTTTTTAGGCGGCGCGTTTGTTGTTTTAACAAAACGGCAGGTCGTCCCGGACGAACGATCCTGCCGGCAGTTAGGATGCGTCCGTCAATTAATGATTCACCGTTGTCGTCGGAACGGCGTCGGCGGGCACTGTCTCCGTCGCGGGTGCCGGAGCGGATTGCGCCGGAGCGATCACGGGGTGCGCCGGCTGTGTGTTGCCGATGCCGAATCCGCCGAATCCGCCGGCGTCCATTTCGCCGCCGGTTTGTGTTTTTTCCGGTGTTGCCGGCGCTTTCGCGGGGCCGTTGGCGACAGTCGTTTTCGGCGCGGCGGCGGTTTCCGGCGTTTTGCCGGCGGCGGCCGTTGCCGTTGTTTTGGGCAGCAACAGTTTTTGCCCTTCGCGAATGTTGGCGCCGGTCATGTTGTTCGCGGCTTGAATTTTCGCGACGGTGGTTTTGTTGGCGAGGGCGATGCCGCCGAGCGTGTCGCCTTTTTTCACGACGTAAACGGTTCCGCCTTCGACGGACGCTGTTTTGGACGCTGCCGGTTTTTCGGGGATGATGATTTTTTGTCCCTCTTTGAGCTGCGCGTTCGCTTTAAGTTGGTTTGCGGCGGCGAGCGATTTTACCGAGATGCCTTCGCGTTTGGCGATGAGGCCGAGGCTTTCGCCTTTTTTCACGACGTGCGCTTTGCCGGTCACGGGCGCGACCGGTTTTTCCGCCGGCGTTTTGACGTTGTCGTCGTCGGTTTTAACGGCTGTCACGTCGTTGTCTTGCGAAGCAATCGGGCCGTTGGACACGGCGGGCGGCGCGTCGGTGACGACGGTTTGCGTTGCCGGGGCGATGCCTGCCGGCGTTGCCGGTTTTGCGCCGGCTGTTTTCCCGTGGTCTTCGTGGAAGCCGCTGGTGCTTCGGCAGCCGATGAGCGAAAGAACGGCGACGTGAGCGAACACGACTGCGCTGATTGTGATGTAGGATCTCATGGGTGGATTTTTTTTCGGATTCGGTAGGACGATTTGAAGGAGTTGCTTCGGTTTTTTCGGATGAAATTATTTGGCGGTGCCGGCGTTTTTCAGGCCGAGCACGGTTTGTTCGAAAATGACGCCGCGATCTTCATAGCTGCTGAACATGTCGAAGCTGGAAAACCCGGGGCTGAGCAAAACGGTTTCGCCGGGTTTGGCATTTTTGTGCGCCGCGACGACGGCTTCCTGCAGTTTGGCGAAAACGGACGAGGGCACTTTTTCGCGCAACTCGGCGTTCAATTCCGGCGCGGTTTCGCCGATGAGGTAGGCGGCGCTGACCCGCTTGGCGATTTTGCGGGCGAATGCGCCGACGTCGCCGCCTTTCCATTTGCCGCCGCCGATCCAGTGGATCGGCGTTTTGATTTCTTCGAGCGCGGAGAGCGCTGCGTGGAAATTCGTGCCTTTAGAGTCGTTGCGATAGGTGACGCCGTTGATTTCGCCGACGTTCGAAAACCGGTGGTTTCCGGCGCGGAATACGCTTGCGGCTTCTTCCAACGCACGTTCCGGCAAGCCTTCGCCGAGCCAATACCGGCGGGCGAGCGCGTAGTTTTCGCTTTGCGGGAAATTGTCGAACGCGCAGCCGGGCGGAATTTTTCCGGCGACTTCCGCGCGTGTCGCGATTTCGGTGAACGCCGGCATTTCGATGCCGAAGTTTTTTGCGTGCGCGGCGACGGATTCGCCGACGATCAGGCGTTGTGAGGCGAGGCGTTCGACCAGTTTGTATTTCGCGCGGAAATACGTTTCGAGGTCTGAATGCCGGTCGAGATGGTCTTCGTCAAAATTCGTCCAGAGCACGGCATTCGGCGAAAAATAGCGCATGTCTTCCGATTGAAACGAACTGACTTCGCATACGGCGAGCGGCGTGCGCCGGCCGGCAAGTTCGAAAATGCGCGCGAGCGGGTAGCCGATGTTGCCGACGGCAACGGCTTCGCGGCCGTGCCGTTTGTGCGCGAAAACAAGAAATTCGGTGAGCGTGGTTTTTCCGTTTGTGCCGGTGACGGCGACAATCGGGTGCTTCCAAAACAGCGACGAAAAGTCGAGTTCGCCGAGACACAAAACGCCGACGCGACGCGCTGCGTTTAACCACGGATGCGTTTGCGCAAATCCGGGGCTGTAAATCGCCAGATCGTGCTTACCGGCCTCACCGGTTTCAAATGTCATGCTTTTCCCTTCGGCGCCTTTTTCGTCGTAAGCGATGTAAGCGATGCCGAGTTGTTCAAGCAATTTTGCGACGCCTTTCCCGCTTACGCCCCAACCTAAAATCGCAACGGGGCGATTTAATTTCGGCGCTATGTGTTTCGGAATAACCATGATTTCTCGGCGAAGTTTTTTTTGTTAACGCAGTTTAAGTGTAATGAGTCCCGCAATTCCGCAAAGGAGCGAAAGCAGCCAAAAGCGAATGACTATTTTTGTGGCCGGCCAACCTTTCTTTTGGAAATGATGGTGAATCGGCGTCATGAGAAAAATCCGCTTCCCGCCGGTTCGTTTAAAGTAGGTCACCTGAATTAAGACGGAGAGCGCTTCGACAACAAACACGCCGCCGACGATAATCAGCAGAAACGGTTGGTTTATCATGCAGGCAACCATGCCGATAAGTCCGCCGATGCCGAGCGCGCCGACATCGCCCATGTAAATTTCGGCCGGTGCCGCGTTATACCACAGAAAAACCATCGTTCCGCCGGCAAGCGCGGCGCACAGCACGGCGAGTTCGCCGGCATACGGGACGTGGCTGATGAAGAGGTAGCCTTTCGCGAAATCCGCGCGCCCGGCAAGGTAGGCGACGACGCCGAACGTGATTACCGTGGAAATGATGCACCCGCCGGCAAGCCCGTCGAGTCCGTCGGTCAGGTTCACCGCGTTGCTTGTGCCGGTGGCGACGAAGCAGAAAAACACGATTGCGACGACAATCCCGACGCCGAGCGGCAGCATCGCCGCCGTGAGCACCGGCGTTTTGACGAACGGGAGCCAGATTTCCATGGCCTTGTCGCGCGATTCCGGAAACGCCAACAGCAACGCGACGCCGGCAAGCGCGCTCAATATTTGCCCCGTTATCTTTTGTCTTCCGGAAATGCCGTCGGCATTTTTCTTGGCGACCTTCCGGTAATCGTCGATCCAACCGACAAGGCTCATGCCGAGGTAAACGACGAGTGCGGCGGCGAGGTAAACATTCGGCCTGCACCAGAGTAACGCGGCGTAAACGGTCGGAAGAAAAATCAGCAGGCCGCCCATCGTCGGCACTTTGCCGCCTTCTTTGGCCAGACCTTGCATGGTGTTTCGGTCGCGCTCCGGTTGCCGGATATTTCGGAGTGCGTCGAGTACGCGCGGGGCGATGAGAAATCCTATAAGCAACGCGGTTGCGCCGGCAGCCATCGCGCGGACGGATTGGTATTCGAAGAGTCGGAAGGGGCCCCAAAACGAATCAAAATATTTCAGATAGTAGAGCATTTCGGATGTCAGAGGATTTTTGTTTTTTGCAATTCGTCCGGCAACGCGCGTTCGAGCGCGTAGGAGCGGCTTCCTTTCAGGAAAACCGGCCCGCGAAAATGTTTTACGGCTTCGCGCACGGCGTCGATGTTCGGCATGGCTTGCACGGCGTTTCTTGAAAAACCGCCGGCAATCGCGCCGGTGCCGATTGCGAGGGAATCGCCGCCGAATAAGATTACTTTGTCGCCGGCGCGCAAGGGCAGGGCGGTGCCGACTTGTTCGTGAAGCCGCACGGATTCCGTGCCGAGTTCGTTCATGCCGCCGAGCACGAAAAGGCGCGCCGGCGCGTCTTTCGTCCGTGCGTCAAAGGCTTCGGCTGAGTCGGTCATCGACGCCGGCGAGGCGTTGTAGCAATCGATGTAGAATAAGCGGCCTTCGTGTTCGCGGCATTCGCCCCGGCGCGCGGAAGGGCTGTAGCCGGCGAATGCCTCCTGTATCCGGTTTGCGGATACGCCGGCGAGCATTGCCGCCGCCGCCGTGAGGGCGGCGTTGCGGAGCATGCCGGTCGTTGCCGGCGGAAAACGGAATTCTCCGAACGTTTTTCCGTGGCCGGAAATCGTAATCGCGTGTCCGTTCGGCAGGGGCGCAAATTGTGTTTCAAACGAAACTTCGTAACGGACGCCGGTGAGCAGCTCGCGCGAGTCGCCGGGGAAAAGCATCGGGAAGTTGCGCCCGAGGAGTCGGCGGAACGCCGCGTATTTCAAACATTCTGCCGGGAATATCGAAATGCCGAGCGCGCTCGTTTGCCGGCACAGCGCGGCTTTTTCATGCGCGATCGCCTCCATTGAGCCGAGGCCTGCGAGGTGCGCCGGATTCACGTTCGTGACGATGGCGCAGTCGGGCTTGATCATCCACGCGAGTCGGTCGAGTTCGCCGGGAACGCTCATGCCGGCTTCGATGACGGCGCCTTGCCGGTGCTTTTCCGGATCGACGCGCAGGAGCATCAGCGGCACGCCGAGCAGGTTGTTTAAATTGGCTTCGGTTGCGAACGCGTTTTGGCCGAGCACGGCGCGAAGCAAATCTTTCGTGGAGGTTTTGCCGACGCTGCCGGTGATGCCGAAAACCGGCACGGCGCATTCGTCGCGCCAAGCGCGCGCGAGGCGTTGGAGCGCTTCCTCGGTGTTGTGTACGAGGAGTTGCGGCAGCTTGCTTGCGGGGACGATTGTTTCGACAAGCGCGGCGGCCGCGCCGGCTTTTTGCGCGGCGTCGAGAAAGTCGTGTCCGTCGCGTTTTTCCGTGCGCAGGGCGACGAAGCAGTCGTTCGGGCGCAGGGTGCGCGTGTCGTTGGAAAATCCGGTGATCGGCGTCAGCGGCAATACGTCATTTTGCCAGCGGCCGCCGACTGTGGTTTTCAGAAAATCGGGAAAAAAGTTACTCATGGCATGGGGACCCGGCATTGTTTGAGCGCGAGGAGTTCGCGTGTCACTTGGCGGTCGTCAAACGGGACGGTGACGTCGGCGAACTCCTGATAATTTTCATGCCCTTTGCCGGCGATGAGCAGGCAGTCGCCCGGGCCGGCGGCGTCAAGCGCAAGGCTGATTGCGCGGCGGCGGTCGTTCACGAAGGCGATTTTTTCCGGCGCGATGACGCCGGCGCGCATGTCGTCAAAAATCGCTTCCACGGTTTCACGTCGCGGGTTGTCGGCGGTCGCCCACGAAAAATCGGCGAGGCGTTGGACTGTCTCGGTCATTTTCGGACGTTTGCCCCGGTCGCGATTGCCGCCGCAGCCGAACACGACAAGCAGTTTGCCGGGCGTGATCGGGCGGAGCATTGCCAGCGCGTTTGCGAGCGCGTCGTCCGTGTGCGCGTAATCGACGTAAATGTTGTAGGGCAGGCCGGGAGTAACGTGCTCCATGCGGCCGGGGACCCCGGGAAATGCCGCCACGAGTTCGAGAAGGTTTGCCGGATTCTTGCCGGCGGCGAACGCGAGCGCGAGCGCGCAGAGGACGTTGCTTACGTTGTAGTGCCCCGGCAGCGTCGTGCGCACTTCGCCGGTGCCGCCGGGCCATGCGAGCGTGAAAGTGCCGGCGTCCGGCATGAGTCGGATGTTCGTTGCGCGTACGGCGGCCTCCGGCGACGTGCCGAAGGAAATAATTTTTGTTTCCGGCGGCAACATGCCCGCGAGCCGGCGGCCGGCTTCGTCATCGATGTTAATAACGGCATATTGCGGCGGCGGGCCGTGTTTCCCCAAAAATGCCGAAGCTTTGACTTGGAAATAACTTTCCATGTCGCCGTGATAATCAATGTGGTCGCGGCTCAGATTAGTGAACGCGAGCGCAAAAAGTCCGAGGCCCTCCGTGCGCGCCTGGGCGATGGCGTGCGAGCTGATTTCCATCGCCGCGCCCTCGCAACCGGCGGCGACCATTTGCGCCATCATGCCGTAAATATCCGGCGACTCCGGCGTTGTTTTGTGCGAAGGTATCGTGCGGTTTCCGATTTCGTAACGCACGGTGCCGAGCAGGCCCCACGGTTTCCCGTTTGCCGTCCGCATCAGATAATGAAGGAGCGTCGAGACGGTGGTTTTTCCGTTGGTGCCGGTAATGCCGAGGAGCCGGAGTTTTTTCTCGGGGTGCCCGAAAAAATTGCGCGCGGCACCGGCGAGCGTCTTGCGGACGTCGTCAACGCGGATGATTGCGATTTGCGGGCTTTTGCCGGTTTCGCCGGCGGTGACGATCGCGGACGCGCCGCGCGAAATGGCCTCTTCGATAAAAAGTTCTCCCTTCGTTTTCAGGCCGGCGATGGCGAAGAAAACGCTGCCGGGCACCACGCGCCGGCTGTCCGTGATCAGCCCTGTGACCGGGGTTTTCCGGTCGCCGGAAAACTCGAGTGTCGTTATGTCCGCGAAAACGTCGCGGAGGGTTGTCGGGTTGCGGGTGTCG
Organism: Opitutales bacterium; assembly: GCA_031555005.1. Taxonomy (GTDB): domain Bacteria; phylum Verrucomicrobiota; class Verrucomicrobiia; order Opitutales; family UBA953; genus CALNBE01. The sequence continues at coordinate 18,198 of JAVBUU010000059.1, forward strand.
GCGGACATGTCGGTGAGAGCGCGGGGAGGCGGTTAGTGTTTTTTGCCGTCGAACGGCGCAGGTTCCGCCGGCGGCATGCCGGTTTCCTTGATGATGTTTTTCGCGATGTTCGCAAAAAGCGGCGCCGCGTATAATCCGCCGTAACCGACGCCCCGGGCTTGAGGGTTGTCGGTGATGACGGTGATTACGTATTGCGGTTTGCCTGCAGGGAAAAATCCGGAGAACGACGCGATGTGCTGCCGGTCCGTGTAAACGAATTTTTTGGCGCCTTTGGCATCGGTTATTTCGATGAGTTTTTGCGTTGTGCCTGTTTTTCCGGCGACGTCGTAGCCGGGGATTTCGGCGCGCGTGGCGGTTCCTTCTTTGCGGCAAACCGCGCGCAGCATGTTGCGCATGGCTTCGGCGGCTTTCGGGGTGATCGGTCTTGCGCGTTCCTGCGGCAAGAACGTGAGATAGGGGCTGCCCTCGGGATCGATGGGGTCGGGCAGCCGGTTCCAAATTCTTTTTACGAGCATCGGTGCCATAAGCTTTCCGTCGTTGGCGATGGCGGACATGGCGTAATGCATCTGCATTGCGGTCACCGAAACGGAGTGCCCCATCGGCATGCGCGTGATTGTTCCTTTTTCACCGCGATTCCAGTTTTTCGGCTGAAGCATAATGCCGGGTTGTTCAGTGCCGGTGATCAGCCCGGTTCTGTTGCCGAAACCGAAATTGCAGGCGTAATCATAGAATTTCTGTTCGCCGAATTTTTCGCAAAAACGCAGTACTTCGACGACTGTTCCCCGGTTTGACGATTTTTGAACAATTTTCCAAATCGGCGCCGGCTGTTCGCGTATAGGGTGGTCTTCCTTGGGCAACGAGACGCGTTTTCCGTTGTAGAAATCTTCGCCGGAATCGCATCGAAAAACTGAATTCGGCGTGATGAAATTTTCGTTCAAACCGGCGCTGATGCCCACGATCTTAAAAACGGAGCCGGGTTCATAAACATCGGTGACGGCGCGGTTACGTTGCGCGGAAAGCGGCGAGGCCGCCGGGTCGGAGTATTTCCGCAGGTCGAATGTCGGCCAATTCGCGAGTGCCAAAATTTCGCCGGTAGCGGCCCTGGTCACGATGGCGACGATTGACTCCGGCGAAAATTCGGCGGCGGCTCTTTCGAGTTCCTGTTCGCAGATGTTTTGAATGAGCGCGTCGATGGTGAGCTCGACGGAAAGACCGTCCACCGGGTCGACCGAGCGCGTGCGCAGGTGCACCTGTTCGCGCTTTCTGCCGTCACGCTGCGATTCGCGCCAACCGTTTTCGCCGTCGAGAAAGAAGTTCATGGCTTTCTCGATGCCCATTGCCGGCGTGCCTTCTTTGTTGACGTAGCCGACGAGGTGCGCGGCGAGCCGGCCTTGCGGATAATCGCGCACGAACCGGTGTGCGCCGTAGACGCTTTTGAGTTTCAGCGCTTCGAGTTTGCGAACCGTTTCTTCCGGCACGCCGTCCGCGATTTTTTTCCACCGGCGCGGCTTCGGGTCTCCTTTCCCGTCCGGATTTTGCGCGGTGTTTTCGTCTTTCGCTGTAATGTATTCTTTTACGAAAGCGGATCTGACGGACGCAGGGCTGATTTTTAAAACGGCGGCAATTTCGTCCGCGCGCGCGACTTCTTCGGCAGCCTTGTCCTCGTGTGCGTCAACGCCGATGTCCCAGACTTCCTGCGTCGTCGCAAGTTTTGTCCCGCGCGAGTCGATGACGGTGCCGCGGTTGGCTTTTATTTCCCGGTTGTCGCGGCGCATATCCATCGCCATTTGGCGATAGTAAGGCGCCTTGCCGACATGTAACTGCCACAGCCGAAAGCCGCCCCCCGCAAAACAGAGCGTGACGAGGAAGGACAGGAGGTAAAATCGAGGACGTGTGACAAAGAGTGTTCTCATTGCCGGGGTTGTCCCCGCCCCGGTACCGATGTCGAGAATGCAAGCTGTGCCACTCCGAACGAGGTCGATTCAACGGGCTGCGTTTTCAGGGAAAGTTGCACCGGGCTTGCCGGGATTTTAATCACCTGGTCTTCCGTGATGCGGCTGAACGGGGTGCTCACGCGGGCTGCCGCCATGCGTTTGTCCAGTTCGTTGCGCAATGAAATCCGCTCGGTGTAGCGCGCAATGAGGCGTGCGTTTTTATTGATTTCTTTTTGCAGGGCTTCGCGCTCCGTTTCCTTGGCGCGGATGCTGCGGCCGACCGTGTCGCGCTCCTGGTTGGTGAGGACGAGTTTTATCGCGGCGGTCGAGACAAGGGCGAGCATCACCATCAGGGTGGCCAGAAATGCGACGGGACGTGTGCCGAAGAAGTTTTTGTTCATGGAAGGAAGTTTTTTTGAGGGGTTAAATTTTTTTCAGTGCACGGAGTTTTGCGGAGCGTGCGCGCGGGTTGGCCGCCAGTTCGGCTTCGCCGGAGACGGTCGGTTTTTTTGTCAAAAGCGTTGCGCGAACAACGCGCTCGTCCTGCGTTCGGCTGTCATGCGCGTCCACGGGGCGTCCGCACGTTTCGTTGAAAAATCGCTTAACGATGCGGTCTTCCAACGAGTGAAAAGTGATGACGGCGAGCACGCCGCCGGATTTGAGCGCCGCGAACGCTTTCGGGAGTGCGGTTTTCAACTCGCCGAGTTCGTTGTTCACGGCGATTCGAATACCTTGGAATGAGCGCGTTGCCGGGTGGATGCGCGGCGGCGGGCCGGGGCGGCGGTCGCGCGCGGCTTCGCCGACGACTTCGGCAAGCGCGGCGGTGGTCGAAAGTTTTCCGGTGCCGCGCGCGGCAAAAATCGCTTTTACGACGGCGCGCCAGCGAAGTTCTTCGCCGAAGTCGCGAATCGCTTCGACGATTTCTTCTTCGGACGCGGTTTCCAAAAAGTCGGCTGCCGGGGTGCCGGCACGCGGGTTCATGCGCATGTCCGCCGGCGCGTCCTGCCGGAATGAAAAACCGCGCGCGGCATCGTCGAGTTGGAACGACGAGACGCCGATGTCCATGAGGATGCCGTCAAAGGGCGCTCCGGGCGCTTTTTCGATTTCCGAAAAATTCGCATCGACGAAGCAAAACCGGCTGCCGAATTTTTCGGCAATCGCTGCCGCGCGCGGCGCGGCAAGCGGGTCGCGGTCGATCGCGGTGACACGGAGGTTTCCCGCCGAGGACAAAAGCGCGCCGGTGTGCCCGCCGCCGCCGAACGTGCAGTCAAGGTATGCGCGACCGTCCGCCGGTTCCAAAAGGCGGATCGTTTCGGCAAGCAGGACTGCTTTGTGTTCGCTCATCGTTTTGTGAATAACTTGTGAGTTTTGTCAGTAAAAACCGGATACAATGTAATTAAAAGTCGGATACGAAAAAGGCTCCGCCGCGAGGCGGATGTTTTTTCGGTTTCTTGCCGGCGGATTCGGGCTCCTCGCGCGATTGCCGGCGGCAGGAAGAAAAATGTTAAAGACCGATTTTGCGGAACGCGTTTCGGAGTTCGTCCGGCGTCGCGGGTGCCGCGTTTTGCTTCGGTGCGCAAATGCGGAACGCCGAGACGCGTCCGCGGAAGATGACTTCTTTTTCGATGCCGGCTTGTTTGAGCATCGAATCTTTCAGCGTGATGCGCCCGGCTTTGTCGCACGAAACGTAGTCGCTGTTTTCGCCGATCACGTTCAGTGCGGCGTCGATGTCGGGGTCGCTCAACGAGAGTTTGGCGGCGGCCTCCGTGATTTGATCAACCATCGCCGGCGGGAGAATGTAAATTTCGCCGACCGCGGGGTTGAAGAACGCCATGTATTCGGCACCCGCGGTCGCCTCGAACCGCCATTGGGCGGGGATCGTGAGGCGATTTTTTTCGTCAAGCTTCCCGGGGTGGTTGCCGAGAAATCGCTTGATGCCGGGTTGGAGTGTCATGGGGGTGTTTTTAAATTTTGCCCCACTTTCACCCACTTTGCCCCACGCGTCAAGTGTTTTGCCTTAGTTTTCGGCGTTGTTTTTTACTTTTTTCGTCGGTTGGATTACATGATTTTGAATAACAATAACGCTTTGTTTTTTAACAAAAAGCAATTTTTGTTAACTTGTTTTCCCGGGTTGTTCCCGGGTTGTTCGCAAGTTGTTCGCGGCGGGGGCGTAAAAAATTTTCAAAAAAATTCATTTTGGGCGGTCGCCCCACTTGGCGTTTTGACACCGAAAGAATGTATCCGAAAAACAATTACAAATTGAGTATTTTTGTGAATATCCGGCGCATTGCCGGCGGTCGTCTTGTTAACAAAACAGAAAGTCGCGCACGAAGCCGCGAAGGCTCAACGGGGAGGCGGAAAAAACATTTCAGGAAAAAAACAACGATGCTCGGTTTGTCTGCCGAACCGCACCGAAATGCGGTTTATAGCGTTTTCGAATAAAATTGAGAGATTCTCAAAACGATTCAATTTCTAACAGGAGGCCGTGGAGGTCGCAGAGGAGATTTCTTCACATTCTCCGTGACCTCCCGGTCTTTTTTAATATCCGCAAATCGCGCAATGTCTTTGTGAAACGCTATAACGCCTCACCGGCATCAGCGGGAAGTGCGCAAAAGGCCGGTTGCTTCAGGAAGTAAAATCCGGTTCCTTGAAAACGCTTTTACTCTCCTCATGTCTTGTTTCCTGCCTCTTCTCGCCGGCATCTTGCTTGCGTTCATTGCCTTTCTCCCGGCGGCCCGTGCGCAATACGCGCCGTATCAAATCCGTGAGCAAGTTAACGCCGGCAATTATCCTTACGCGGTCCGACTTTGCGAAAACGCGCTGAAATCCGATCTTTTGCCGGAAGCGCGCCTTGAAATCCTTTTCACGTTGGGCGAGGCGCAATGCAAAACCGGCGACGAAAACGAAGCGCTTCGCACTTGGGAGCGTTTGAAACGGGAGCCGCGAGTGCCGGAAGATTGCGTGCTTCAGGCAACGCTCGCCCAAGCAAAAATTCGCGCCAAAAACAAAAATACCGAAGACCGCGCGTTGAAAAATTTTCGCCTGATTATCAGCCGGCAGCCTGAAGGCAAATTTACGCCCGAAGCCGTCATCGGCGCCGTTCAACTGCTGCGAAAACAAGGCGCGTATTACGATGCCGTCAAGCAATTGGACGATTGGCGTCCGAAGTTTTCCGACCATCCGCTCACGAAAACAGTCGAAGAAGAGCGCGCGGCGCTCGCAAAAATTCTTGAACAAAAAGCGGCCGCCGTCTCGAAGACGCCGCTTCAGGAAAAACTGGTCGCCGCCGAGAACCTCAAAAAGAACGAAAAATATGCCGAAGCCGTGCGTGCTTATACCGCGGCATTACTGCTCGCGAACGACACGCAGCCGGAATATTGGCAGGGTGTTCTCGGGCAAATTGACTGCCTGATCGGCGCCGGGCAAAACGATGCCGCGTTGCGCATGGCGCGCGAATTGTCCGGCAACCGGCGCGCGCCGGCGGATGCCCGCGCTCGTGCCATGTTGGACAGCGGCATTTTATTGCTGGAAAGCGGCGACTTCGGCGCCGAGTCTGAACGTATCCTCCGGCAATTCGTAAAAAACAATCCCGAGCGCGAAGACATCGGCACCGGCAAGTTGTATTTGGCGCTCGCTTTGGCGCGACAAAGAAAAACGGATGAAGCCGCCGCGTTGCTGAACGATTCCGATGTTTCCGAAACAAACGAAGACGCATCGGGAAACAACGCCTTTCTGCCGGAGGAACGCCTGCGCGCTTGGATAACGACCGGCAAAGTCGAATACGAAGACATCCTCGGGCGGGAAAAACAAAAGAACCCGGCGGTGCGTACCGCCGACGATTTGTTCGCCGCGCTCCGCTTTGAAAATGCCGCGCGCACTTACGCGGCTGCCGGCAATGCGAGCAAAGACATCAACGAATGTGCCTACTGTCTTTTTCAGGAAGCGCGTGCTCGGGCATTGGCAAAAGATTTTAAAAAATCGGCCGCGCTTTACCGCCGGTTCGCGACCGACGCGCGCCTTGCAAACACCCGGTGGGCGGCTCCTGCGTTGTTGCGTGCCGGCATAATGTGCATCGCGCGAATGGATGATGAAAGGCAGGGGCTGAAATTCTACGCCGATGTTCGCCGCATCGCCCCGAAAAGCAAAGAAGCACAAGAGGCCGCATATAATACCGCTCTGCTGCATCTTTGGAAAGACCGCAACGAACCGGCGCGAAAGGCATTCGAAGCCTTTATGACGGAATATCCGACAAGCGAACGAAATGCCGTCATCAAAAAAGATTACCTTCCTCAACTGCTCTCCGCATCAAAATCAAAATCGAATGAAAAAACTAAAACGAAGTCCGAATAGCCCTCTCCGAAGAATCGCATTATTTGCGCTGCTTGCGGCATTGCCGGCACCTTCCGCGTTCAGCGCCGCGAAGAACTTTAATGTCGACGAAAACAACGGCGGCGGCACGGCACAGATGAAGACCACGCAAGCGGAAGAAACGCACACGATAACCGTTACAAATGTTTCCTCGGGATACAATAAAATGACCTCGGGCATTGATCCGAGCGGTTCGTATGACGGGTGCCCTTGGGCAAAAACAAACGGTTCCGGGAACAGGCATACCTACAAAGCAAGCGCGACCCCGAAGTCGCCGTTGGCTGTTTTAATCAGAGGAGAATTAGACAAAAATTACGGTTCCGGCGGCTCCGGCACTCCGCCAAGCAGACCGAAATTCACGGTCAGTTTGCAGAAAGACGTTGGACTTAAAACAACAGCACTCGAACCAACACCGGACACAACAGTTGCTTCAAGAAAAACAATCGGAATCGGCGAAGTTGTTGAAGTTGAGGTGACCAATTCGCATAAAGGAAATCCCACATGGGCAATAGAGGGGGACGGGAAATTGATCCTTACGAAAGAGGGAAATTGGCATAAAGTTAGAGTCCAAGCGGGAAGTAAGGAAGGCGAGCTTCATATTATCGCAACATTCCCGGTTGGTGATATCGTCAGAGGAAAATTCAACGTTGTCCGTCCGCGCACAGGGAAATTCTCGGTAAGAAAAACAAGAACCGCAGCCCCTGATGTGCTCGGCGCATATTTGTACACCGAGGCAGAGTTTCTGCCCAGGCATGTAAGTTTTCAAAATGTTTTGATAGCCGAGTCCGATGAGGCAATGTACCCGGAGTCAACCAAGCCCATTAACGTTACCGGTCATTACATTGGGAAGGCTCAGAGCCATAAACCAAGTCCACCGTTTCCGATTTTGATTAACTTTAGGTTTATTGAAGATGATGCGACAGCAAAAAATGAGAATCATGTTTTTGAAAGAACAGCTCCTTTTTTACGACAAAAATCAACGTTTACATGGCCTATCCAACTAATGTATAAGGTTTCCAGTAGAAATTATCAATCAAAATGGATTGTGTTGAAATATACCCCTCAGGATTTTATATTTACGCCGCAACAGGCGAATAAAGAAATAATTAAAGCAGAGATTAATAAATATGAACTTTCCTCAACACCTCACTCAGCTACGGTAAAATACGTAAACCAATGAATACTGAAATACGAAATCTCGCATACATCTGCACTTTGCTTGTAATCTGTTTAGTCACAGAATTGCACGCGGTCGAAAACAAAAAAGATTATTCTTTTGATTCATCGGGACTAAAAGAAGATTTAAAGACAGAGGGAATTGCCCCTCCGCTTGTTGGTTACGATCAGGATGCTTTTTTTAAACAATTGTATGGAGCTTATGTAATCGCTTATAAATCCGATAATTATACGGAAATGTATGACAAGGTAATCACTGAAACTAAAAAGTCTTTAAACGGAACGGTTATCGGTGCGATAAAATACATTTCTGAACTTTATTGCAGAGAAGGCGTCGGCTGTGTTTTTGAAAAATCAGTATTTCCGGAAACAGAAGATCAACTTAATGTTTCGATATTATGCTATGCGAGACGCGAATTGCTTATTAGTTTTTTGGCAAATGAAACGTATTCTTTTAATCGTGATGTAAAAGCCGATGATATTGAAAAAATATCGACCGCACGGATTCGACTTGCCGCACGCATGTTAAAGCGTCTCAAAGTCGGAGTTGACGCACCGGCGAAAAAAATCGCGTCTTACAGCAAGCCGCCTCACACCGGTGAGCTTGAAATCGGCTATGGCTACCAAGGCGGCTTAAAACCTTACGCCAAAGACCAGCCTCGGGTTGATTACGATGACAGCCCTGCAAAATTAACGGGGCCTTGGTACGGCGGGCGAGTCACCAAAGACATGCTGAGCGATGAACAGATTGCCAAGGAAGAGAAGCGTGTCGCATTGGCAAAACTGGCGGCTAAACAATATTATTACGACGAAAATATTCGTATTCACAAATGGAATGTTTTGTCTGCGGAAAATGATTTTTATCGGGGACTGGAACGTTTCGCGGGGAAGAAAAACATTGTAAAAGATGCGCTTGTTTTGGCCGGTTACGACACGCAAGAAAAACGAAAAATCTTTTGGAAACGTCTCTTGGAAGAAGAACGCACATCCGCCGAAATGGTGAACCGACTCACCGACGAGAAGATCCTGCCGGAGTCCGATTAAAAATTCCGGCGTCGCGGACGGTTTGAAATTTTCGCTTTCCCTTCGGCGTCGCGTTCGCAGGCTCCGCCGGACATGGCGATTCACGAGTTAACCGAAGAACAGGCGCAGGCATGGACCC
>JAVBUU010000152.1:0-19887 GCA_031555005.1 Opitutales bacterium
TTTTTTCCAGCCCGAGCAACCGCGCGTCGATTGTTTTTCGGACGTTTTTGAAAATCTCGTAAACGGCGGCTTTGCTCTTTTCCAAGTCCGTGCACTGCGCGCGCACGGCGTCGCCGGGAGTGATTTTTGCGCCGAAAATGAAAACGGTGTCAAAGCCGGCGACATAAGCATCGGTGTCGAAATCATAGGGCGGGCACGCGTGCCGGGCGTTGTATTGGCGGCACTGCCGGCAGAACTCGATAAATTTTCCGGCGTCTCGATATTGCCTGAGGTAGTCCGCCGCCGGAATTTTCGCGGAGATGATTTCAAGCCGGCAGTCGATGGAGTTCATTTTTTTAACGGGAGAACAAAGGAGAAATTTGAAACGACAAATTAACCGCAAAGAATGCAAAGAGCACAAAGAAAAATTTATTATGAACGTAATTAAAATCTAACTACAAAGCGTTACCGTGTGAAAAACTCGCTGCGTTCTTTGCGTTCTTTTTCGGCTAAAAAAATCTCGCCGTTTCCTCCGTGCCCCCCTGTGAAAAATTCACGCCGCCGGCATCGGCATGACGTATTTGGCTTTGCCGGTGACGCGCTCGATGTCGAGACGCAGCACGCCGGTGCGATGAAAAGAGGCGTTCATGTATTTTTCGCCGACTTCAACATGCGCCGGACAGTATTTTTTCACGAGCAGTCGCAACGCGGTTTTACGTTCTTCTTCCGGCAAATCGGTCGCGATTTTGCCGAATGCGATAACGCTCTCGTAAGCCGTGGTGAATTTGTCCGGGACGACTTGCGTTTTACCGACGACGCAAAAACTCACGCGGTTATTGCCGGCGAGATTTTGCATTTTGAAACCCGACGGCGCGCAGTGAAAATAGATTTTGTCTCCGGCGCGCGCGAAGCTGATCGGGATGCCGTAGCCGTAATCGTTAGCCGCGCACATTGCGAGGAAGCCGTATTCGCCGGCGTCGAGCAACGCGTCGATTCGCTCCGGCGGCAACAGCCGATCTTGCCGGCGAATTTCGGGAAAAGCGGACATGGTGTAAGATTTTTAGCAAACCGTAACGGAGTCGAGTCCAGAAGCATCAAACGCCGTTCGCCGGCGGCAATCGACGAATGCAACAAACAAGACGAACACCGGATGCTTCCGAAAAACACTGAGCCAAAAGTCCCGAAGGGACGTGAGCACTTCGCCGGCAGTGATTGAGCGAAGCGAAAGAACTGCCGGTCAGCATAAAAAGTTAAGAAGCCCTGAAGGGGCGCCGACAGGATAACGATTAATCAAGATATTTCGGATCATACTCAACGCCGGCATGCTCCAAAAACTCCCTCAATTCCTCTGAAAATGTTTTCTTACGATGATGTTTTTCCTGATTTGCAATGTAGCTTTGAACGGCGCGCGTTGCCGGCGCGCTTACGGTAAATGCGGAATAACCTTCCTGCCACGCGAAATCTCTTCTGCCGATTTTTCCGTGAATCCATCCGGAAGAAGATGCCTTTAATTCACGCATGACATCCGCGAGGCAATGCGTTGCCTTTAAGCGAAACAAAATGTGCACATGATCGGCAATACCGCCGATGCCTTCGGAATGCCCGCCCAACCGGCGAATTATCCCGCCGAGATATTCGTGTAAGTTTTCCCGCCATTCCGCCTCAATTTGCGGGACTCGGTTTTTCGTGGAAAAGACGACGTGAGAGTGAAGACTGAGGCATGTTGACACGAGATGAGAGTATAAGAGTCGCTGTCGCCCCTGCGGGGCTCATGAAATATTAATTCGGAAACCGGCAGTTTCCTCGCTGCGCTCGGTCACTGCCGGCTAAGTGCTTCTGCCCCTCACGGGGCATTCCTGCTAGATTACTGAATCGTGTATTGAAATGGAACATTCCGAATTTTTCCTGAACCATTCCACACACCATTGCCAATAAATGCGCGGCAGCTCACTTTGACATTTTGTATCCCATGCAATTGTCGAAGCGCCTCTCTTACACATTTTGTTATACGTTTCTCGCTCAGCCCAAGCAGCGGCACATTTCGTCCTAATCCAGGAAGCGGCGCAATCAACGTATTAGCAATTATCAAGTTTGACATACGAAAAACGATTACTTAATCGCCGGGAGGCTGCCGGCGGCAACCGCTTGGCCGTGGCGTTTGTCTTTTTCATCCGGCACGACGAGGTTGATTTTCAGGCTCGGGAATTCACCGGCCAAAACTTTTTTAGCTTCGGCAATGATGATGTCTCCGCCTTCGCCGGAGGTCACGCGTCCCATGATCAACAAATGTTCGTAAGCGTAAAACTCGGCGACGTGCGCCAAGTAATAACCAAAGCAAATGCCGATCGCTTCGTAAACTTTGCGTGCGCGCGGATCGCCGGCTTTCATGAGTTTTTGCAACTCTTCGAGCTGCTCCGGCAAACGCATCTCTTTCGGCAAATTGATGCCGGCGAGCGGCAGCAAACGGCCCACGCCTTGTTGCGAAAAATATTGAACGCCGCAACCGATGTCGCCGGACCATTCGTCGGCAGGGCCGTTGGCGCGATAATCGAGCGGGACAAAGGCGAGTTCGCTCAGCCAATTCGTCATGCGGCCTTGCGGATCGACGTATCCGGCGGCGACGCTCGTTCCCATCGCGACGCCGAGCACGGCGTTTTTGCCCATGCTCATCGAGCCGGCGAGCGCGGTGACGTCGCCGTCGTTCAGCACTTCAAACGGCACGTTCCATTCTTTGGCAATATCGACGAACATGTTTTTCACGCGCGCATTGAAGACGGCGGGGTCTTTGATGCCGCGGAAAAGCGAAGCGACGCGCACGGTGTTGTTGATGTAAACGCCGGCACTCGAACCGCCGATTGCGTCGACGCGCGGCAGGTGCGCCGCCGCGAGTTTGAGCGAGTGCATGATGCCGTCGTAGTGATATTGCGGGTCGGTTTGAAAATACGGATCCCACTTCACTTCTTCGGAAAATACGACTTTTCCGTCGATGAGCGCGGCGCATTTGCGGTCGCTGCCGCCGAGGTCAAATCCGATCCGGCAGCCGTCGAGGTTGCGTCCGAGCGGCAGATGAGAGGTGGCGTCTTTGGGCAATTTATCCTCGGAAACGACGGCGACTTCGACGCCGGCGTCGAAAAGTTTTTTGATAAAATCAAAATCGAATTCGCGCTCGCCGCCGACGCGATACATATCGCGAAGCATGGCGGCGACGGGTTCGGCGTGTTTACCGGCGAGATAAATTTTATTTCCGCCGCGCGCCCAGAGGAGGAATTTCACGATGCGTTCGACGTAAATTTTATTCAACGCGACGTATTCGCCGGCGTGCGGCAGGCAAACGGTTTTGAAACTCGACGCGGTGTTGTCCGGGCGCGCTAGGCAGATTGTCAGCGGCGCGGCGTCCGGGGTTTTGGCGCAGCATTCGCGGTAAGCTTTATTCCAGAGCACCGCCGGCAAAAAACCGGGGTCGATTTCGGGAACGAATTTGGGGGCAATGGCGAGGTTCATAAGTTGAAGTTTTTTGTTAAAAAAATCGTGCGAAAGTTAAACGAAATATGATTCGGAGGAAGCTCATTATTCGAAAAGCAAGACAATCGCCGTCAGCGAAAGCGCGGAAACCGCAATCCATGGGACGACTCCGAGCACAAACGGTTTCCAGCCGACTGCCTTGATCCGTTCCGGCGACAAGCTCGCGCCGATCAAAAACAACGTCGCGACAAGCAATGATTTTGAGGCCGACGCGGCAGGTTTTCCGAGATTTTGAGCGACCGCCGGCACGAAGCTGCCCGCCAACATCGCAAGCACGAAAAACACGATAAACCACGGCACGTACATCTTTTGATTTTTGCTTTTGAACAAAAGCGCCGACGCGAACGAAAGCGGAATAATCCAAAGCGCGCGGGCAAGCTTCACCGTCGTCGCCGTTTGCAATGCCTCCGCGCCGAAGGTATTTGCCGCGCCGACAACAGAACTCGTGTCATGAATCGCAATTGCGCACCAAAGCCCGAATTGGTGTTGCGTCATTTCGAACAAATGCCCGACCGGCGGGAACACCAATAATGCCAACGAATTTAATAAAAACACGATGCCGAGCGAGACGGAGATTTCCTCCTTCGAGGCATTCACGGCCGGCGCGACCGCCGCAATCGCGCTGCCGCCGCAAATCGCCGTGCCGGACGCGATCAGGTGCGTTTGGCGCACCGGCATTTTCAAGAATTTCCCGAATAAAAACGCCGTCGCAAAAACGGCGGCGAATGTCGCAAGCGTGAGCCAAATTCCGTCTTTCCCGGCGGCGATTGCGCTTTGAAACTGCATGCCGAATCCGAGTCCGACCACGGAAATTTGCAACAATCTCGACGGCAATTTGGCACTCAGGGCCGGGAACGGATGCCCGAGAATAAAACTGAAAATCACGCCGGCGACAAGCGCCGCCGGCGCCGATGCCCACGGCGTCAGGCACGCCGCAAAGAGAAGGATGAAGAGGGTTTTTGAAAAAGAGAAACGCACAGTAACGAAAAGAAACGGGTCCTTGATACGCCGAAAAGATTCGCCGGCAAAAAGAAATCGCCGGCGTTTTTTTTGAACCACGAATGCTCCGCCGACAAAAATGCTCCGGCGCGGATGAGTAATTAAAAAACATTACAGAAAAACATTCGATTAAGAGCATCTCGGAGACTCTCTATGAATAACGATCTCCTGCTTCGCGAAGAAGTATTCCAAATCATCGGAGCCGCGATGGAAGTCAGCAAAATCATGTGCTGCGGATTATCGGAAAAGCCGTTTGAAAACGCTCTCGTCGTCGAATTCGAATTAAGAAAAATCGCTTACCGGCAACAAGAGCGCTTTCCGGTAATTTACAAGAAAGTGAAAGTCGGCGAATACATTCCCGACCTTATCGCATTCGACAGCGTTGTCGTTGACACAAAAGTTATCAACGGAATCGGGAATCTCGAAATAGCACAAATGATCAATTACCTGAAAATCACAGGGCTGCAAGTCGGCGTAATTTTAAATTTTAAACACCCTAAACTTGAATGGCAACGCGTCGTCCATACGGAAAGATTTTAAAGCGCGAATACTTTTGCCGGTAGCAGCGCGCCATAAAAACAACAAGAAATCCCGGAAGACCGATTCGAACGCGCAACACCGGGTTTCACCAAAAACATACCGCCATTGAGAACATTTGCGGTTATTTGCGGCTATTCGCGGTTCAAAACAAGCGCAGGGAAAAACCCTGCGCTTGTTTTTTCCGTTCGCCGGCGACGGCTTTTTTAAATCTTCGCGGCAGCTGCCTTATCCAAAACAAAAAGGCAGTCTTTGTGTTTTTGCAGCCAGCTTGCCGGGCAGGAATCCGCCGGCGCGTCTTTGAGCGTGCGGCGAATGATGTCCGCCTTGGCTTCGCCCCAGGCGAGCAAGATCACTTTGTGAGCATCGAGAATAGTGCCCACGCCCATCGTGATCGCGTAGCCCGGCACTTTGGCGAGATCGCCGAAAAACACAGAATTGTCTTTGCGCGTCAGCTCGTCGAGGTGAACTTTGCGCGTCCGCGTCGAAGGGCCGGCGGGCGGCTCGTTGAAGCCGATGTGACCGGTGCGCCCAATGCCGAGAATCTGAATGTCGATGCCGCCGGCGGCGTTGATGTCGGCTTCGTATTTCGCGCATTCGGCGTCGATTTGCGCGTCCGGCACCGTGCCGTTCGGGACGTGCGTATTCGCTTTGTCGATGTCCACGTGGTCGAATAATTCCTTGTTCATGAAATACCGGTAGCTCTGGTCATGCGTGCCGGAGAGGCCCTGGTATTCGTCGAGATTGAACGAGATTACGTTTTTAAACGAAAGTCCGTTTTCGCGATGCCGGCGGATGAGTTCTTGGTAAAGCGCAACCGGCGTGGATCCGGTGGCGAGCCCGAGAATCGCTTTCTTGCCGGCGGCGGCGCGCTCGCGAATGAGTTTTTCGATTTGGTCGGCGACAAGCGCGACGGCTTCTTGTTTAGTCGGGAATGTTTTTACGGTTACGCTGTTCATAAACAAAATGATTTTTTGAACCTTCGAGGCTGGTTGCAAAAAAGTCCCGAGTCGAGCCGTTTTGCGGTTTCGCGGACGAAGTTTTTCGCGCGGCAATCGCAGCCGAGCACGGTGCCGATTCGAGTTATTTTTTCCGGCGAAAACATCGCGGAAAGTCTCGTTGTTGACGAAAAAAATTTTCCGGCAAATCCTCCCGAAATGAATCTTCCCGTTGCCGAAACACATGCGGATATTAAGCGCGTCCTGATCACGCGCGATGCCGTCGCGCGGCGTGTCCGTGAATTGGGCCGGCAAATTTCCGAAAATTACGGCGCGCGCGGCGTCGTCGAAATCACGGTGGTGGCGATCGCGAACGGTGCCACGGTTTTTGCGGCGGATTTGCTTCGCGAGATTTCGGTTCACACGCGCTTCGACACGATTCGCATTTCCTCGTATCTCGACGGGACGACGCCGGGGACGCCGCAATTTCGCGAAGCGCCGCACCTCGATCTCGCCGGCAGGCACGTTCTCGTCGTAGACGACATTCTGGACACCGGCGGCACGTTGAGCCGGCTTTTCGAAACGCTCCGCAAGCAATCGCCGGCGAGCCTTCGCACCTGCGTTTTGCTTGATAAAAAAGCACGCCGCAAAACGGCTTTCGAAGCGGAATACGTCGGGTTTGAAATTCCGGACAATTTCGTCGTCGGCTGCGGCTTGGATTTTGCAGAGCGTTTCCGCAATCTGCCGTTCATCGGCGTGCTGCGCGCGGAGAGCCAAAATCCGGCAAAATGGATCCGCTGAAAAACGAATTTCACGCCAAAAGCGTCTTCACGCAATCGTAACAGTCCCGCCGCGAATCCGACATTTTCATCGGATAAATTGGCGGGACCGTATGAAAAAAATCATCGCAATTACCGCCGCGCTCGCGAGCGCGTTCATCGCCTCCGGCAAAGCCGGTGCCGCAGAAAAACTGGTGATAAAAGGCTCCGACACGCTCGGCGCAAAACTCGTCCCGATGCTCGCCGAAGAATACAAAGCGAGAAATCCCGACGTCTCGTTCGAAATCGCCGCCGAAGGTTCTTCCACCGGCATCGCCGCGATCATCGACGGCACCGCCCAAATCGGCATGTCGTCCCGCAAGGTCAAACCGGCGGAAATCGCCGGCGCCGAAGCCAAAGGCGTAAAAATAAATCCGACCGTCGTCGCCTATGACGCCATCGGCATCATCGTGAACGCCGAAAATTCAGTCGGCGAACTCACCAAGAAACAAATCGAACAAATCTTTACCGGCGAAATCGCCGACTGGTCCGCCGTCGGCGGCAAGCCCGGCAAAATCTCCGTTTACACGCGTAACACATCGTCCGGCACCTACGCCGATTTCAAAGAACTCGCGATGCGCAAACGCGACTACGCGAAAGCATCGCAAAAAATGGCCGGCAACGAGCAAATCGCCGCCGAAGTCGCCCGCAATCCGAACGGCATCGGCTACGTCGGGCTCGCCTACTTCGGCGAAAAAAACACGAAGGTCGTCGCCGTCGACGGCGCGCGTCCGTCCAAGGAATCCGTCGCCTCCGGCAAATATCCGATCTCGCGTGAAACCTTCTACCTCACGAACGGCAATCCGACCGGCGAAACCAAGAAATTCGTCGATTTTACGCTGAGCGCCGACGGCCGAAAAATCGTCGAAAAAGTCGGTTTCGTTCCGGCGAAATAACACGAAAAAATTGCCGGTGCCGCCGGAGGCGAAACCGAAAACAAACACGGCGCGCGAATACTTTTAACCGCGCTTCCCCGTTGCTCTCTTTTTCAATAAAAAATGTATCCGAAGTTTAATTACAAAAAGCGACTTCTCCGTTTTTCAGGCGACGCCGTCGCCCGCGCTTTTTTCGGAGGCAACGCGCTCGTCTCGCTCATCGTATTGGGGCTTATCACGATTTTTCTCTTCAAGGAAGGCATCGGATTTTTCGGGCAAAATCGCGAAAATTTATCCGCCTGCCGGATATCCGGCCAAGAATACGTCGATATACTTCGAGACGAAGAAACAACGCACGCCGCGCTCGTTCTCGAGATTTCGGACATTCGCCTGAACGCGTTTTTGTTTTTTACCGAAAAAGAAAAATTGTCGCCGGCGGAAACCGGCAAACGCCTCGCCGCTTTTGACGCATTTGCCGAAAAATTCGGCAACGCCGGCGACAAGCTCCGCGACATCGTCGCGACGCTCGAAGAGAGCGCGAGCGAGACAAAAGCGGCGCTTTGCGCCGGCGGGCATGACGGTAAAACAACCTCGTCGCCGGACGCGCTCGCGGCGAAACTAAAACCGCTTCGCGACGCTTTGCCGCAAATTCGCGAAACAAACAAAACGCTCGCCGGAACGCTTACCGCAGCGCTCGCGGCGCTACCCGAACTTCCGACGCCGGCGTTAACGAAACGTTCGGAAAAATTAAAAACAGCGACGCAAAAACACATTGCCGGATTTCCCGAAATCGAAAACCGGCTCGCCGCGTGGAACGCCGAAAAACCGATTTCTCCCGGTGCCGGCATCACGTCATTTTTGTTCGGACGCGAATGGCTCACGGCCAGCTTTTGGGAAGACCGCTACGGCATTTTGCCGTTGCTCGCCGGTTCGCTGCTTGTGGCGGCAATCGCGCTCGTCATCGCCGTTCCGTCCGGAGTCGCCGCCGCCGTTTACACGAGTCAAATCGCGACACCGCGCGAACAGCGCATCATAAAACCGGCAATCGAATTCATCGCGATGATTCCGTCCGTCGTGCTCGGATTTTTCGGCATCGCGGTGCTCGGCGAGTTTTTAAAAAACATCTCCGGCAGTCCGTTCCTGAGCGGGTTTCCCGGATTCCCGATCGTGGAGCGGTTGAACGCGCTGAATGCCGGATGCCTGCTGGCGTTCATCTCGATTCCGATGATTTTCACGATTGCCGAAGACGCGCTGAACAATGTGCCGCGCGCGCTGCGCGAAGCCTCTTACGCGGTCGGCGCGAGTCGCGTTCAAACCATCGTGAAGGTTGTCATTCCGGCGGCGCTCTCGGGCATTATGTCCGCGACATTGCTCGGCCTCGGGCGCGTGCTCGGCGAAACGATGATTGTTTTACTCTGCGCCGGCAACCGCATCGCGATTCCCGAATTCTCTTCCGGCGCCGGCGTTGTCACGCAACCCGTGCACACGATGACCGGCATAATCGCGCAAGAAATGGGCGAAGTCGTGCGCGGCGGCATCCACTATCGCGCGTTGTTCGCGGTCGGAATCGTCCTTTTTATGCTTTCGCTCTCCATTAACTTCGGCGCGCAAAAAATCGTCGCGCGTTATCGCCTCCCGGCATCATGAACGAAAAGACTGACAAATCGGAAACCCGCGGCGGCATTTCCCGCTTCAATCTTCACGGGAAGAAATCACGCCTCGGCGAAACCGGCATTATCCTCGCGCTGCGCCTCGCCGCTTACGCGATCTTGCTCTGCGGCGCGATTGTCATGGGAACAATCGCTTACAACGGCTCCGGCGCCGTTTTCCAAAACACGTTTCCCTTCGTTAATGTCGCGTTTTTTACGGAAGCGCCGGAAACGCTTCACGTTTTCGAATACGGGGGAACAACACGCGAACTCGGCGACCGCGCCTACCGGCAATTTGTTTCGTCTCTGCCGGAAACCGCGCCGAAACCGCAAAATGAGGAATCTTACGTCTACGCCGCCGGCGGCATTTTTCCGTGCATCGCCGGAACGTTCCTGCTCGTCGTCGGATCAATGGCGATTGCGTTTTTTCTCGGCATTTCCGGTGCGATTTATCTGAGCGAATATGCGAAGCCCGGGGCCTTCGTGCGCGCCGTGCGCGTTGCAATTTTAAATCTCGCCGGCGTGCCGTCCATTGTCTTCGGACTTTTCGGATTCGGCCTCTTTGTGATTTTTTTCGGCTGGAATGTTTCGCTGCTCGCCGGCTGGTGCACGCTCGCGCTCATGGCGCTTCCGATCATCATCACCGCCGGCGAGGAATCGCTGCGCGCCGTGCCGAAAGGATTGCGCGATGCCTCTTACGCGCTCGGCGCAAGCACCCGGCAAACGATCTTTCGAGTCGTGCTCCCGAGCGCGTTGCCTGGCATTTTAACGTCCTCGATTCTCGGCATCGCGCGCGTCGCCGGCGAAACCGCGCCGATCATGTTCACTGCCGCTTACATCGTGCGCGACAAACTGCCTTGGGAAGTCGACCGTGTATCCGATTTTTTCTTACAAGGCGTCATGGCGCTGCCCTATCACATTTATGTCGTGAGCACAAAAATCCCGCAAAACGAATACACGGCGCGCGTGCAATACGGCTCGACGTTTGTGTTCCTGATACTCGTCGCGCTCATCGCCGGCAGCGCGGTGCTGATTCGCGACAGGCTGCGCCGCGCCGAAAAATTGTAATGAGAATCCAATTACGCCAACCGATGGAAAATCTTTCAAAAAACACGCCGGCACCGGCAACAACCCCGCTCGTCGAAATCGAAAATCTCGATTTTTACTACGGACCAAAAAAAGCGCTCGCCGGCATCACGCTGAACGTCGCCGAAAAACGCGTCACGGCATTCATCGGCCCGTCGGGTTGCGGCAAAACAACGCTCCTGCGCTGCCTGAATCGCATGAACGATTTTATTGACGGGGCCGGCGTGCGCGCAGGTTCGATAAAAATTTCCGGCAACGACATCAACGCGCAAGACGTCGATCCGATCGCGTTGCGCAAACGAGTCGGCATGGTGTTTCAAAAATCGAATCCGTTCCCGAAATCGATTTACGAAAACATCGCTTACGGCCTGCGCATCCGAGGCGTCACGGAAAAAAAACGCATTGCCGAAACCGTGGAACGCAGCCTGCGCGGCGCGGCGCTTTGGGACGAAGTCAAAGACCGTCTGCACGAAAGCGGGCTCGGTCTTTCCGGCGGCCAACAGCAACGGCTCTGCATCGCGCGCACGATCGCCGTCGAGCCGGACATCATTCTCATGGACGAGCCGTGTTCGGCGCTCGACCCGATTGCCACGGCGAAAGTCGAGGAGCTGATTCACGAACTGAAAAGAAATTACACAATCGTGATCGTTACGCACTCGATGCAGCAAGCGGCGCGCTGTTCCGACGACACTGCGTTTTTTTATCTCGGACAACTTGTCGAATTTGCCGAAACGAAAACAATTTTCATGAACCCGAAAAATCCGAAAACCGAAGCTTATGTCTCCGGTCGTTTCGGTTGAGAAAAAGCAAAAAACTTATGAAACGTTTTTACGATACCGAGCTTGATACCTTCCGCGCGCATTTCGCGCAAATGGGCGCTCTCGCTTGCGAGCAGGTAAGCCGCGCCATGCACGCTTTGGCCGAGCAAAACACCCGGCTCGCGAGCGAAGTCGTCGCCGGCGACGACGCGCTCGACCGGCTGGAAATCCTGATGGACGACGAGGCCGTGCGCTACATGAACATGCGCGCGCCGGTGGCGACGGATCTGCGCCTGCTGATCGCCGGCATCAAAGCCTCGCAGAATCTTGAACGTGCCGGCGACGAGGCCGTGAGCATCGCACGCCGCGTCACCAAACTGAGCGCGCCGGCAACGCTCGCGCACGTTGAAACTATTTTGCGCATGGGCGCGATTGCCGGCGAAATGTTGCGCGACGCCCTAGCCTGTCTTGCAACGCCGGAAATCGCCGCAAACGCGCCGGCAGTGATTCGGCGCGACGACGAAGTCGATGCGCTGAATAAGCAAATTTATCGCGATTTGAGCGCCGAAATGATTGCGCGTCCGGAAACAATTTCATTTGCGCCGGAATTGATGTTTATCGCGAAATCCGTTGAACGCATCGCGGACCACGCCACGAATATCGCCGAAGAAATGATTTATCTCGGCGAGGCACGCGACATCCGGCACGCGCGTCCGTGAAGTGAGAAGGGCGCGGCTCGCGCGCAATTTAGTTTTGCACAAACCGGCATCAAAAACAATAACGCCGGAAAAAGGAATTCATGACTCGCGCGCATTGGGGATCACGCCTCGGTTTTATTCTCGCCTCCGCCGGCTCCGCGATCGGGCTCGGCGCGGTTTGGAAATTTCCGTATGTCACCGGAAACAACGGCGGCGGTGCGTTTTTGCTGATTTACTTGGCAATCTCGCTGACGCTCGGGCTCGCGCTCATGGTCGCGGAAATGGCGCTCGGGCGCAGTGCCGGCGAGGATGCGGTCGGCACGTTTCGCGACTTGAAAGGCGGCGCGTGGCCGATTGCCGGTTATGCGGCGGTACTCACCTGCTTTTTGATTTTATCGTTTTACTGCACGGTCGGCGGCTGGACGGTTGCTTATTTCGCAAAGGCGGTTGACGGCAACGTCCTTGCGCCGGAAGCGGATTTGGCGACGGAATTCGGCAATTTCATCGCCGACCCGAAAGAGCCGTTAATTTACTTGGCGGTATTTTCCCTGATAACGCTTTTTATCGTTATCGGCGGCGTGCGCGAGGGCATCGAAAAACTCTCAAAATACTTTATGCCGGTGATGTTTGTTCTGATGCTCGTTTTGATCGGACGCAGCCTCACGTTGCCGGGCGCGCTTTCGGGATTAAAATATTTCCTGTATCCCGATTTTTCCAAGGTCGGCACGCGCATGGTGCTCGACGCGCTCGGGCTGTCGTTTTTTTCGCTCTCGCTCGGTGCCGGCATGATGATCACATACGGCTCCTACGTCGCGAAAGAAGTGAACCTGTTCAGGTCCTCGCTATGGGTTATCGCCCTTGCGCTCGGCATGAGTTTTCTGTCCGGTTTGATTGTGCTGCCGGCGGTTTTCGCGTTCGGGTTCGATCCGCAAAGCGGTCCGGGATTGACGTTCGTGACAATGCCGGCGGTGTTTGTGCAAATGCCGGGCGGCGCATTTTTCGCGGTGTTGTTTTTCGCGCTTTTGGTTTTGGCGGCATTAACTTCATCGGTATCGCTGCTCGAAGTCATCGTTTGTTTTTTAATCGACGAATTGAAACTTTCACGCGCGGCCGCGGCGACCGGCACCACGCTTTTGTTCATGGTTTTGGGCGTCGCGGTTTCGTGGTCGTTCGGGATTTGGAAAGACGTGACCTTATTCGGAAAAACGATTTTTGAGTGCCTCGATTTTCTCACCGTAAACATGCTGATGCCATGCATCGAGCTGAGCGTTGCGCTGTTTGCCGGTTGGGCTGTTTGGCAAAAAGTCGAAAAAGAACTGACGCTCAATTCGGTGAATCCGCATTGGATTCGGTTCATAAAATTTCTAATTCGTTACCTCGCGCCGGCGTTGATCGTCGCAATATTGGTCAGCGGACTTTTGCCGGACGAGTAGCGCCGGCAGACATTCGGGGCAGACATTCGGAAATGCGCCGCCGGGAATGCCGGCGTCCCGCCTGCCCCGGCGACCGTTAAAGGAACAAAGCGGATTCCGGGAACTCGGCGGAGTATTGAACCGGCGAAAAAAAGATTTTTTCGGAATTTTATTATTGATAACGACTCTCCGAATCTTCGATAGTGAGAATCTTTCTCATGAATAACATTAAGACATATTCTCCTGTCGCCCGCCGCCTTCCGGTGCCAAACGCAAAAAAAATATTTTTTGCCGCCGCCGCGCTTACCGCCGGAACATTTTTAAGCACGCCGGGTTACGCAGACGACCCGATCCCGTCCGGCGAAATTGCCAAAGAACAGGCGTCCGACGCGCTTACCGGTAATTGGGCGCCGCGCGTCGCCGGCGAAAAAAACGGATTTACGCCGTTTGCCGTACTTTACGCCGAAGGATTTTACAACGCCGCCGGCGGCGTTAAAAATTCCGGTTGGTGGAATACGCTCCTCGATGTCGGATTTGAGCTGGATTTCGAAAAAATGGGCGGCCCGGCCGGCAGCTCGTTTTTCGTCGGTTTGCACTGGGTGGAAAACCGCCGGAGCGCCGAAAGTTTTGCCGATTATACCGGCGCCGGCAATCCGGTGAGCGGTCTGATGGCGAACGATCAATTGCGCGTTTTCAACATGTATTTCGCGCAAAAATTCGACGACAAGTTTTCGCTGAAAATCGGCCAAATCGCGGCGGACGACGATTTCATGCTTTCGGATTATTCGGGACTTTTTCTCAATTCGGCATTCGGCGCGATGCCGTCCCAAGTCGCTACGCCGCTGTCCGGCGCGCACGGCGATTCGGCGGCATTCCCAATTTATTCCGTGGCCTCGCCGGGTCTGTGGGTAAACTGGACTCCTACGGATAAATTCGCCTGGCAAACGGCGGTTTATTACGGCGGCCCCGGCCCCGACCGGAGCGGCAACCACGGATTTGATTACGAAGGCGCGTCTTATTCCGGCGTGGCGATTTTCAGCGAAATCGCTTACGGATTTTCAATCGCCGCCCGCGAAACGACCGTGAAACTCGGCGTCGCCGGCCAAACCGGGCGTTTTGACAATTACAAAAACCTCAACGACGGCACCGGCGACGAGATTTCGAGCGGACTGTTCAGCCTTTATGCCGTTCAGGACATCACCCTGTCGGCGGACTCGGCCGGCAAACCCGTGCTCGGCGCATTTTGGCGACTCGGTTGGAGCCCGCTGAATGACCGCTCGGTCGTGTCCGTTTACGGCGACGCCGGTTTGAATTGGTTCGCGCCGATTCCCGGACGCGAAGACGACATCGCCGGCATCGCGGTTTCCTGCACGAATTATGCGAATCACTACCGCAATCTCGACGGCGGCGTCGCCGGCACGGAAACGACGCTGGAACTGACTTACCAAGCGAAAATCACGCGCTGGTTCACATTGCAGGGCGACGTGCAGTTTCTCTTCAATCCGGTAAGAGCCGACAATTCGGACGAACGCAAAACCGCCGTGGTGCTCGGCCTCCGCAGCATCATGACATTTTAAAAAATTAACCGCGAATGCCGCGCCGGAATTATTAACCACAGAGTACACGGAGTTACACAGAGGTTTTAATTAAGAACCAAAATATTTCACAAAACTCCTCCGTGAACCTCCGTGCCCTCCGTGGTTAAGAAAAAAATTACCCGCGACGCAAACCCGGCAAACAGCCGCGCCGCGACCTTCAATTGAAAATCCCTCGCAAAAAGATTTTGCGCTTTTTTGCATAAATGAGAACCTCTCGCTTTTAAAATGATTTCACTGGAAAAACTTGTCGTCGGACAGCAAGGCCGCGTCGTTACACTTGATGCGACAAATGCCGTCGATCAGCGTCTGATGGCACTCGGTTTATTGCCGGACATGGTCGTGAAGCTCGTGCGCATCGCGCCGCTCGGCGACCCCATTGCCGTCGAATTTTTGAACCAGTGCATCAGCCTGCGTAAAAGCGAAGCCGCCGGCATCAAGGTCGACCCGTTTCCGGTACGTAAAAAATCAGAAAATGAATAACGAAAATTTCCCCGCCGGAGCCGTAAACCGCCGTCCGCTCGTCGCGCTCGTCGGCAACCCGAACACCGGCAAAACGACGCTTTTCAACGCGCTCACCGGCTTACGCCAACGCGTCGGAAATTACCCCGGCGTTACCGTGGCGAAAAAATCCGGCACACTTGCGCTGCCGGGCGGCGAACGCGTCGACTTGCTCGATCTGCCGGGACTTTACAGCCTCGCCGCGACATCGCTCGACGAACGCGTCGTGCTCGACGCACTGTGCGGCGAACTCGCCGGCACCGAGCGTCCGGACGCAATCGTTTGCGTACTCGACTCGACGAATTTGCGCCGGAATCTCTACCTCGCCTCGCAGCTGGCGGAGTTGGAAATCCCGATGATGCTCGTGTTAAACCAGGTCGACGTCGCGCGCCGGCAAAAGATCGCCATCGACGCGGAAAGACTTTCGCAACGCCTCGGCGGGATTCCGGTCGTGCTCGCGTCCGGTTGGCACGGCGAAGGCATTCACGAGATTCGCGCCGGCTTGGAAAATGTTTTGAAAAACGGCACGCGCATGACGCGTATCACGTGGGAAGCGCATGTGCCGGAAGCCGTCGCCATCGTGCGCGAAGGTCTGATTCGCGAAACCGGAACCGCGCTGCCGGACGCCGAATTGCAGCGATTGATTTTCGACAGCGCCTCGCCGATCCTGGAAAAACTTTCCGGCAAAAAAGAAATTGCCGAACGGTTGATCAAGGCCGCGCGCGAGCGCGTGCGGCATGCCGGCTACAACCCGCTCGCCGCCGAACCGCTGATGCATTACGCGCATCTCGCCGGCGTGCTCGACGCCGTCGTCACCCAAGGCAGCAATGCAAACACGATCACGTCGCGCATCGACAAAGTGCTGCTTCACCGCGTCGCCGGCACGGTGATTTTTTTCGTATCGATGATTGCCGTATTCGCCTCGGTCTTTTGGCTTTCGGCGATTCCGCAAGGCTGGATCGAAGAAGGGTTGGAACTGCTGAAAGGCGGCGTCGAACCGTGGTTCGATTCCATGCCGGTGCTGCAAAGCCTGGTATCGAGCGGAATCATCGACGGCGTAGGCGCGTTCCTCGCGTTTCTGCCGCAGATTCTGATTCTGTTTTTCTTCATCGCGCTGCTTGAAGACACCGGCTACATGGCGCGCGCGGCATTCCTGATGGACAAACTTTTTTCGTGGTGCGGACTAAACGGAAAAAGCTTTGTGCCCATGCTCTCCGGCTACGCCTGCGCGATTCCCGGCATCATGGCCACACGCACGATCGACGACCCGAAATCGCGCCTCGCGACAATTTTCGTCGTACCGTTCATGAGTTGCTCGGCGCGACTGCCGGTTTACGCGCTCATGATCGGCGCGTTCCTCGTCCCGGTCACAGGCGAATTTTACGCGTCGCTCGTGATGGTCGCCATGTATCTCGTCGGCCTCGTCGTCGCGATTCCGACCGCATGGGTGCTGACGCGCTTAATCCTGAAAACGCGCCCGCAGCCCTTCGTTTTGGAGTTACCGCGTTACCAAGTGCCGAAACCGCGCGACGTGCTTTTCCGCATGTGGCAAAGCGGTTCGGAATTCGTTAAACGCGCCGGCACGATTATTTTCGCGATAACGATCATTGTTTGGGCACTTCTGTATTTCCCGCACAGCGAAGAAACCGCCGACAACGAAAAAACCGCGTTTGTTGCCGAAACCGCCAAAGCGACCGGCAAGACCGCCGGCGAGATCGAAACCGCGCTCGCCGAAAACGACGGCGATCCGGAAAAGAACGAACTGGCAAAGACGCTGGAACACCACGTCGAAACCGCGCACATCGAAAACAGCTGGCTCGGGCGCTTCGGCAAATTCGTGCAACCGGCATTTGCGCCGGCGGGCTTTGACTGGAAAATCACGGTCGGCGTACTCGCGAGTTTTCCGGCGCGCGAAGTCATCGTCTCGACGCTCGGCATCACTTACAGTCTCGGCGGCGAAACCGACGAAGAAAGCGAGGATTTGCGCACGGCGATGGCAAACGCCAAGTGGGGCGCGAACGCCGGCAAACTCGCCGGCACGCCGATTTTCACGATTCCGGTGGTGTTTGCGATCATGGCTTTTTTCGCGCTTTGTTCGCAATGCGGCGCGACGCTGGCGGTGATTGTGAAAGAAGCCGGCACGCGCTGGGCGGTCGCGAGTTTTGTTTTCATGACGACGCTCGCGTGGCTCGTCGCCGTGGCGTGTTATCAAATCGGGAATTTGTTTTAACAGTGAAACCTTGCCGTAAAAACGCTTCGCCCTTGACCGCATTTTAAAAATTCAACACATCCCTCGTCCACAAACGGGCCTTTAGCTCAATGGTTAGAGCAGAGGACTCATAATCCTTTGGTTGTCGGTTCGAGTCCGACAGGGCCCACCATTTTAAAACACGCTCCGCAAAGGCGTGTTTTTTCGTTTTACGATGCAAAAACACCGGCAAGGGAAAACCGGCTCAAATCGCCGTCGCTTTGCATTTTTTCAATGCGCTCGCCTGAATTAACGCGATGCAGTCGGACTCGTCTTGCGTCGCGAGCCAATGAATCTCCAAGTTCGGCCATTCGGCGGCCATCGCGTCGTGTAAGCCGCCGACCTCAATCAACAAAATGCCGTGCGGCGCCAAACGCGCCGCCGCTTCCGGCAAAAGTTTTCGAATCACGTCAAGTCCGTCGGTGCCGCTGACGAGCGCGTTTTCCGGCTCGTGCCGGAATTCTTCCGGCAATGTGTTCAAAACCGATTCCGGCTCATACGGCGGATTGCAAACAATGATGTCGTAAGGCGCGCCGCCGGGCGGAACGCCGGCAAGCACGTCCGATTTATAGAGCGAAATCCGGTCTTGTAATTGATAATCGGATACATTTTCGCCGGCGACATCAAGCGCGTCTTGCGACAAATCCGTCGCGTCCACTTGCGCGTTCGGATACGCGAGCGCCAATAAAATCGCCAAACAACCGGATCCCGTGCAAACATCGGCAATGCGCGCGACGCCTTCCGGATCGCGCAGCCATTGGTTGAGTTGCTCGGGAATTATCTCCAAAAAATAAGAACGCGGCACGATTACGCGCTTATCGACGCGAAACGAAAACTCGCCGAGGTGCGCTTCGCCGGTGATGTAGGCCGCCGGTTCGCGGTCAAACGCACGTCGGCAAAGATAATTTTTTACGCCGGCGATTTCCGATTTCGTCAACCGCGCGTCGAGAAACGTTTCCAACCCTTCCGTCGGCAACGCAAGCGCGTGCTGCAAAAGAAAAACGGCCTCGTCGTAAGCGGACGCGCAACCTTGACCGAAAAACAATTTCTCTCGGTTAAAAAGCGAAACCGCGTAACGCAGCCAATCGCGCAGCGTAACAAGCGCGCCGGTGTCCACCGGCAGCGTGCGCGGCGGCGGCGATTTTTTCTTTTTTCGGGAAACGGCGGCCATGAAATTATTTGCTTCGCGACTTCAGCCACGCGCGAAATTTTCCGCCGCGCCAAGCCGGCAAGCCGCGTGTTTGCACCCAGGTTTTGCCGGCTGCCGGCATGAACGCAACCGGCACATGATTGGCAATCGCGCCGGTTTTCAGCGCGGTTTTCCAAAGCACCGGTGAACTCGCCAAGATGCCGAATCCGCCCATCGGCGGCGTCGCGGCGGCGGCGGCTTCGCTCTTTTCGAGTTTGCCGCGATTGCGCAGGCGCAGCAGCAAATCCGGAATCGGAATATTCACCGGGCACACTTCGTTGCACGCACCGCAAAGCGTCGAGGCCTTCGGCAAATCCGCAAATTCCTTAAATCGGTCACCGGCGAGCAACGGCGTGAGCACCGCGCCGATCGGCCCCGGATACGTGGCGCGGTAAGCGTGTCCGCCGGCTTGCCGGTAAATCGGACACACATTCAAACACGCGCTGCACCGGATGCACCGCAAAATCGCCCGGCACTCGTCGGCGAGCACCGCGCTGCGTCCGTTATCGACAAAGATAACGTGCATTTCCTCGGGGCCGTCGGGCTGCGCGGCGCTCTTCGGACCGGCGATGAATTCCGTGTAACTCGTGAGTTGCTGGCCGGTGGCGGAACGCGCGAGGAGATTTAAAAACAACCCCAAATCGCGGTCGCGCGGCACGATTTTTTCAATGCCCACGAGCGCGATGTGCACCTTCGTCGCGGCGAGCGAAAAGCGCGAATTGCCTTCGTTCGTCACGAGCACGAGCCGACCGCTTTCGGCGGAAACGAAATTTGCGCCGGTGATGCCGACGTCGGCATCGAGATATTTTTGCCGGAGAAATTTTCGGGCGCGTTGCGTGATGACTTGCGGGTCGTCGTCGTAGGTGCCGAGTCCGTTTTTCTCGAACGACGCCGCGATCTCGCGCCTGTTTTTGTGAATAATCGGTTTTACGATGTGCGACGGGTGGTCGCCGTCGATTTGGATGATAAATTCGCCGAGGTCGGTTTCGAGGCACTCGATGCCCTCTTTTTCCAAGTAAGGCGCGAGCCCGATTTCTTCGCTGACCATCGTTTTCGCCTTCACGATTTTAGTCGCGGCGCGTG
>JAVBUU010000066.1:0-17524 GCA_031555005.1 Opitutales bacterium
CGGTGCGCATTCAGAAATTTTTCAAAATCTCGACCAACGCCGGGCGCGCGTCGATGTGCGGGTTGTGACCGGCGCCGGCAATCGTCTCGAATTCCGCTGCCGGAAAATGCCGGCGGATTTTTTCGAAATCCTCGTCGCGGATAAAATCCGATTTTCCGCCGCGAATAAAAAGCGTTTTACCGGGGAAAATCGCGCCGGCGTCGAGCAATTCGCCGGACAATTTTCCGAGCGCTTCGGTCAGCGTTTTCAGATTTATTTTCCAAACGAATTTTTCTTCGCCGGCATTATCGCCGGCGGTTTTTTGAATTAAATTCGTAAGCAAAAACTGCCGCATTGCCCAATCGCTCACGCCGCATTTCTCCAAGCCTGCGTCGGCTTCGGCGCGTGTTTTCAGTTTTTCCAAATCCAAAGAATTCATCGCGTCGAAATCGCCGGCATTATGCCGGCGATAAGCGCGCGGCGCGATGTCGAGCACGACGAGTTTTTCGACGCGCGCCGGGAATTGCGTCGCCAAAAGCATGGCGGCTTTTCCGCCCATGCTGTGGCCGAGAAACGCGGCGCGC
Organism: Opitutales bacterium; assembly: GCA_031555005.1. Classification (GTDB taxonomy): domain Bacteria; phylum Verrucomicrobiota; class Verrucomicrobiia; order Opitutales; family UBA953; genus CALNBE01. The sequence goes on from JAVBUU010000066.1 coordinate 564, forward strand.
GCGATGCCGGCGGCGTCCGCCCACGCGCAAACGTCGCCGACCATTGCGGCGTAATTCATCGCCGGTGAGTGCGGCGAATCGCCGTGGTTGCGCAGGTCGAGCGCGTGAATGTCGAACCGGTCTCCGAGCTCGCGCGCGACGGTTTGCCAATTACGCGACGAACCGAGCAGCCCGTGTAAAATCACGAGCGGCGGTTTTGTCGGGTCGCCGAAACGGCGCGAAAAGAGGGGGACCGGCATTGGCGAAAGAGACCGCGAATGTTGCCGTTTTTGTAAAAACGGCAACCGGCGAAAATCAAAATGACTGCATTTCCGGCCGGTCGTATTTTGTTGATTTTGCCGGAGCCGCCGGCGATTTTTCAAGAATGCTTCGCATGGTTCGCGCGGCGTTTTCGGTTATCCATGAGCGAATTTTTACAACTCCGTCCGTTGCCGGCGAAACGCAATTATCCGTTGCTGCTTGCCGGACAATTTTTGAGCGCGTTCGGCGATAATGCATTGCTCGGCGTGATTCTCGGCCAACTGACTTATTTGGAAAAAACGGGGGCGATTTCAGAGGTCGGGTTGCGGACAAGCAATGCGGTTTACACGGCGATGCTTTTTATTCCCTACGTGTTGCTGGCGCCGCTTGCCGGTTTTTTTAACGACCGGCACGCGAAGACCGCGTGGCTTGTCGGGGGCAACGCGTTGAAGCTTGCCGGTGCCGCGGTTTGTGCCGGAAGCCTTGTCGCCGGCGATGTGTGTTGGGCGATCGGTTATTTTGTCGTCGGCATCGGGTCGTGCATTTACGGGCCGGCGAAATACGGGATATTGCCGGAGATTTTGCCGCGCGAGCGGCTGGTTAAGGCCAACGGCACCGTGGAAATGCTGACGCTTGTCGCGGTGTTGAGCGGGTTTATCGCCGGCTCGAAAATGTCGGACGCGTGGCACGACCGGATCGGGGTTTCATTTGCGACGATGATTGCGGTCTATGCCGGTGCGCTGGCGTTTAATTTTTTCATGAAAAAAACACCGGCGAATCCGGCGGTGAAAATTGAAACGAGCGTGCGCGAGTTTTTTTTGCACACGGGCGATTTGATGCGTTCGCCCCGGCTGGGACGGATGTTGCTCGGAACGGCTTTGTTTTGGATCGCGGGTACCGCGCTCAAAAGCAATTTTCAGCCGTGGGGGCTGTCGGTTTTAAACTTTAAAACGCTGCCGGAGCCGAATACGTCGGTGTCGTTGCTGGCGTTGTGGCTGATTTTCGGAATCATTGCCGGGAGCGTGCTTGCCGGCGCATTGCACAAGGTGGGGGATCTGACGAAGGTGCCGGTTTACGGTTTCGCCATGGCGGGGATGTTCGCGCTGCTCTACTCGGTGGAGTTCTTTTCGTTCTGGCACGCGCCGGCGTTTTCTTTTGGCGGGCTTGTAATCATTTTTCCGGTGGTGTTGCTGCTTGTCGCCGCGGGCGCGTTCGCCGGATTGTTTTTGATTCCGATGAACGCCGCATTGCAGGCGGAATCGGATCCGGCAAAGATGGGCAAGACGATTGCCGTGCAAAATCTTTTCGACAATGCCGGGATGTGTTTGGCGATGCTGCTGGTTTTTGTTTGCGCAAAAATCGATGTTTCCGCGAGCGGGTTGTTTTTGATTCTGGCTTCGGGGACCGCCGGCATCACCGGCATGTTGGTGTTCCGAAAGGCGTTGCGTTGACGGTTCGGATTTGCGCTCCGGCGGCACTCGGGAGTTGAATGCCGGGTGCCGATTGTTGAAAAATTTCCCCATGCGCCGAGAACTCGAATGTCCGTTTGAAAAAATCCACCCGTCCGAACTGAATCGAGACGATGCGTATTTTATGGCGCATGCTTATAACAAAGCGATTGAGGCGTGGCGGGCGGATGAGGTGCCCGTCGGCGCGGTGATTGTGCATGCCGGCACCGGGGAGATTATCGCGGCGGCGCACAATGCCGTCGAGACGATGCGCGATCCCACGGCGCATGCCGAGATTCTCGCCATTACACAGGCCGCGGCGCGGGTTGAGAACTGGCGGCTGAACGAGTGCGTGCTTTATGTCACGAAAGAGCCGTGCCCGATGTGTTCCGGCGCAACGATCATGTCGCGGCTGGGGCGAGTGGTTTTCGCGTGGGGCGATCCGAAAATGGGCTGCCTCGGCGGCGCGTATCCGGTGCATTCGCTGCCGAAATTGAATCATCGCGTGGAAGTCGTCGGCGGGGTGATGGAAAGTGAGTGTCGGGCGGTTTTGCAGGCCTATTTTTCAATGAAACGCGCGGCAAACAAGGCGGAGGCATTTGACGAAATCCGGTTTCTCGATAATGGAGCGGAGTAAGCGCGTCCCGCTCTTGATATGTCCTCGACAGAAGATTTCACGAATCGCCGGCAGTTTATTCGCAATTTGACGCTTGCGGGTGCGGTGCTCGGTTTTTCCGGAATGCTGTCGGGAATCGCCGGCGAAGTTGCCGGTTCGAGGGCGAGCGCACCCGATAACCACGAAAACAAAGGTAAAAACATGGCCTATACGCTACCTCCGCTTGCTTACGCTTACAATGCCGTCGAGCCTTACATCGACGCGCAAACGATGGAGATTCACCACTCGAAGCACCACAATGCCTACGTGACGAATCTTAACGCGGCACTTGCCAAAGAGCCGACGGTGAAAACGCCCGAGTGCGTTTGTGAATTAATTTCCGATTTGTCGAAAGTGCCGGAGTCGATCCGCGTTGCGGTGCGCAATAACGGCGGCGGGCACTTCAATCACTCGTTTTTTTGGAAACTCATTGCGCCCGGGCAGGCGCACGAGCCGGTCGGCGCGCTTGCCGGCGCCGTTCAAAAAACATTCGGCGGCCTTGACGGGTTGAAGGAAAAATTCAATGCGGCGGCGACGTCGCGTTTCGGTTCCGGTTGGGCGTGGCTCATCGTGAAGCCGGACGGCACGCTTGCCGTTACGTCAACCCCGAATCAGGACAGCCCTGTGATGGCCGGCGTCGCCGAAGTCGCCGGCAAACCGGTGCTCGGGCTCGACGTTTGGGAGCACGCGTATTATCTGAAATACCAAAACCGCCGGCCGGATTACGTCGCCTCGTTTTGGAATGCCTTGAATTGGGCGCGGGCCGAGGAGAATTATCAAAAGGCGCTGAAGTAAAAAACGAGAACGCCTGTTCGAAACTTCGGACAATTAAAAAACCGCCGGTATTTATGCCGGCGGTTTTTTTTGACGGGAGCGTTGCGTCTTTCAGCGGCCGACCTTTCGGGTCACGGCTTCCCATATCCAATCGCCGCCGGTCATGTCGCAACGCAGGGCGTTGTTGCCGTTCGCGATTGCTTCCGGCAAGGGATCTTTGCCGATTTTGAAAAGGATGAGCTTGCCGGTGCCGTTTTTCGGATTGTTCCTGTCGCCTTCTTCCATTGCCAGATAGGCACAAAACTTCCCGCCGGGCGTTTCGCCGATCAGGATATCGACTTGGCATTGTTGGTTTCGCATGACGCTGATCCATTCGCCGACGCGCGGTTGATACATTCCTGCCTTGCGGCCCGGCGTCCATGCTTCGGCCTGCTTCTCGGTGATGGGGGTGCCGGTGCCGTTGCTCGGTTTGACCCTTGGATTTGTCCCGGCGCTTAGGGGGATTTTTACGCTGAGGAAGTCATATCCGCCCTCGAGCACGGGTTTGTTGTTCCAGTAAACGGTTAAAATGTCGTCGCCGAGCCCGACGAACCGGAAGCGTCCGCTTTTGGGTGCTTTGATTTTGCCGGTGTAGTGGGCGAGCCAACGGCTGGCTTTTACTTTATCCTGCACGCCGTAATCCCTCGGGGCGTCGCCGGCTTCGAGCGGAGCTCCGTCGGCTTTCCCCATGAAGACTTGGCTCAGCGTGAGCTTTTCCGGGCTTTTAAAGTATTTGACCAATACGCCTTCCTTGAAGCCGGCGCGGCAAAATTCGCGAAGCTTGTCGACATAGGCTTGTTTTCCGTCTCCGGGCTCCATTTCCGTCGGGGTGCCGTCGGCGAATTGTTTCAAATCGTAGAAAGAACCGATAATGCCGCCGGCGCCGAATCCCTTCATGCCGAAGACGGAAACCATGTTTCTGCCGCCGCCGGGGCCGATCCCGAGGGTGCCGGCGCGGACGCCTTTGGAGAGGTCGCCGGGGGTGCCGCCGGCTTCGAGTGCCGACATCTGCATTTGCGGCATATCCGGCAGCGCGACGCTCGCTTTGCCGCCTTTGACGGCGAGCTTGTTCTGTGATTTTATATAGTTTCGCGGGTTTTTCGGTTTAATGCGTTGCTCAAACATTTTTGTGCTTGAGCCGGCGTTGCCGCCGCCGCCGATGTCGAATTTATAGAGTTCTTCTTTTTCTTCGGGCGGCGTAAAATAGCTCACGACGTAGAAAAGCGCGCCGATGCCGACGATGACGTGCAATCCCAATGAGATTAAAAATCCGTCGCCGCCGAAGCGCTGCCAAAAACGCTGCCTCGGCGCAACGAGCGTAACGGGCGGTTCGGCGTTCGGCGTTGCGTTGTCTGTTTCTCGGAGGTCGGAGTCGTGAGCGTTCATGGTGCCGTTTTATTTTCGTTCGTTATAATGCAAACGAAAGAGGAATGGGTTTTATTAGAACTTTCCGGCATTTTTTGCCGAAGAGGCTCCGACATCGACGGGATTCGCGTTAAAATTCAATTTTTAAAGCATGAGCAGACTGATACCAAAAAGAAGCCGCTTAGGAAGGCGCCGAGACGGGTAATCACGCGGAGTCACAGACCCGCGACGCGGAAAAATCCGTGCCGGTGTTAAAAAATAACCGCGCACGCGCGCGGGCGGTCAGCGCCCGATCGTGCGGGTTACGGCTTGCCAGACCCACTCGCCGCCGGACATGTCGCAACGGAGCCGATTGCTGCCTCGGGCGATTCCGTCCGGCACCGGCTCCGCGCCGATTTTGAAGAGAACGAGCTTTCCGGGTTCTTTGTTGTTTCCGGCGGCGGCTTCTTCCAAGGCAAGGTAGGCTTCAAACACGCCGCCGGGCGTTTCGCCGATGAGGATGTCGACCTGGCATTGCTGCCCTTTCATGACGTTGATCCATTCGCCGACGCGCATTTGGTATTTTATCCCCGCCTTGCGCCCCGGCGTCCATGCTTCGGCTTGTTCGCTTGTTATGGGATCGCCGGTGCCGTTGGACGGTTTGTTCTTAGGGCTTGTCCCGCAACTTACGGGCATTTTTACGCTGAGGAAGTCGTAGCCGGCGTCGAGCACGGGCTTACCGTTCCAGTAAACGGTCAAAATGTCGTCGCCGAGCCCGACGAGCCGGAAGCGTCCGCTTTTGGGCGCTTTCAGTTTACCGGTGTAGTGGGCGAGCCAGCGGCTGGGCTTTACTTTGTCCTGCACTTCGTAGGCCTTCGGCGCTTCTTCGGCTTTAAGGCCTTTCCAGCGATTCTTCTCGTATTCTCCGAAATAAATTTGGCTCAGCGTGAGTTTTTCCGGGCTTTTAAAATATTTAACCAGGACGCCTTCCTTGAAGCCGGCACGGCAAAAATCGCGGAGTTTGTCGATATAGGCCTGCTTGGCTTTTCCGTCGCCGGGCTCCATTTCCGTCGGGGTGCCGTCGGCGAATTGTTTTAAATCGTAAAAAGAACCGACCAACCCGCCGGCGCCGAACCCCTTCATGCCGAACATGGAGACCATGTTCCTTCCGCCGCTTCCCGGGCCGACTTGGCCGGTGAAAGCGCCTTTGGCTCCGCCGCCGGCAAGACCGCCGTCGGTGAGCGCATTCATCTGCATTTGCGGCATGTCCGGCAGCGCGACGCTCGCTTTACCGCCTTTGACGGCGAGTTTGTTTTGCGATTTTATCTGATTACGCGGGTTTTTCGGTTTGATGCGTTGCTCATACATTTTGGCATTCGAGCCGTTGTTGCCGCCGCCGGCGCCGACCGTGAAATCATCAGGCTGTTTTTCTTCGGACGGCGTAAAATAGCTCACGACGTAAAAAAGCGCGCCGATGCCGACAACGGCGTGCAATCCCAGCGAAATTAAAAACCCGTCGCCGCCGAAACGTTGCCAAAAACGCCGGCCCGACGCAATGCGCACGATTGTCGGCTCGGCATTCGGCGTTTCGTCGGTTTCTTCAATGGCGTTGGGCGGTTCGTTGTTCATGGGGTACGGTGAGTCGGAGTGAGCTTATTTACGTTTGTTCTGAGAGAGGCGTGTTTTTAGACATTTTATTAGCCGAATCTTTCATTTTTTTTGCCGGTTTTTCCGTATCGAATGCCGGAACAAATGCGGGTTGCGCCGGTATTTGAACATTACTTAAAAGGGGATCTTTTTCACCGCCTTCGTTTATGCGCCGCTTCTCTAAATTCATCATCGCCGGTATTGCGTCGTTTGCCGCTGCGTTGATTTCCGCAGGCGCCCGGATTGACGGCTCGGAATGGCAATCGCCGGAAAAACTTTCGCTCAATCGTGAAACCGTCGCGGCAACCTCGCTTTCCTTTCCGGATGTTGAAAGCGCGCGCCGGGTCGATATTCGGACGTCGCCGTTTTACCGGTCGCTTGCCGGCGACTGGCGATTTTTTTGGAGCAGGAATCCCGACGAACGCCCGAGGGATTTTTTCAGGCCGGATTATGACGACGCGAAATGGAATATCTTGCCGGTGCCGTCGAATTGGCAACTGCACGGGTTCGGCATCCCGATTTACACAAACGTCGTTTACCCGTTTAAAAACGATCCGCCGCGAGTGACGGGTGAACCGCCGGAAAATTTCACGACTTACGAAACGCGCAACGAAGTCGGCTCGTATCGGAAATTTTTTGATTTGCCGGCGGAATGGAAAGACCGGGAAATTTTTGTGACATTCGACGGCGTTGATTCGTTTTTTTACCTTTGGGTTAACGGCGAATACGTCGGATTTTCCAAAGACAGCCGGACACCGGCGCAGTTTAACATTTCACGTTTTTTAAAACCGGCCGGCAATGTCGTCGCCGTCGAAGTTTATCGGTTCTGCGACGGAAGTTATCTCGAAGATCAGGACATGTTTCGGCTAAGCGGGATTTTTCGCGACGTATATTTGAGCGCGGAGCCGCCGGCGCGGCTCGTTGACTTCAGCGTCGACGCCGGACTCGATGCCGGCAACGCGACCGGCATTTTAAAAATCGCGGCAACCGATGTCGGGCAAAAATCGCCGGCAAAAAAACTGATTGCGACGCTTTTTAACGCCGACGCGGACGCGAATGCCGAGAAAATTCTTTCCGTTGTAATTGAAAAACAATTACGCGCGGACGGCACCGGCGTATTTTTTGCCGAAGCCGAAAACTTGGGAATTAAAAAATGGTCGGCGGAAGAACCTGCCCTTTACACGCTCGCTCTCGAACTCAAGGACGCCGCCGGAAAAACGCTCGATGTGCGTTCGTGCGAAGTCGGATTTCGAAAGATTGAAATCCGTGACGGACGATTAATCGTCAACGGGCAGCCGGTTAAATTGCGCGGCGTCAACCGCCGGGAAACGGATCCGGCCGCCGGGCACGTTGTTTCCCGCGAAAACGCGGAGCGCGATATCGTGCTCATGAAGCGACATAACATTACCGCGGTGCGCACCGCGCATTACCCGAACGATCCTTGGTTTTACACACTTTGCGACCGCTACGGCATTTACGTCATCGACGAGGCAAACGTCGAATCGCATGGATCCGGCTACGGCAAAGAATCCCTTTCGCACAAAAAAGAATGGGGGCCGGCGCATGTGCGCCGGAATACCGATATGGTGCGTCGCGACCGCAACCACCCGAGCGTCATCATGTGGTCGCTCGGCAACGATTCCGCCGCCGGCAGAAATTTCGCCGCCGCCGCCGAGGCGGTCCGCTCGCTCGATCCGGCGCGGCCGATTCACTGCGAAGGCAATAACCGGTTTTCGGACGTCGGCAGCATTCTGCCCCCAAGCGGACGTTGGGCGGGCAGGCAGGCGGATTTGCGAAACGCGAAGCAAAAACCGTTCCTGCTTTGTGAATACGCGCACTTGTCAGGGAGTGCCGTCGGCAGCCTCGTCGATTATTGGCGCGAGGTCGAGGGCAACGAATCGCTTGCCGGCGGATGTATCGCGGATTGGGCCGACGGGGGGCTTTACGCACGGCGGAGCCGCGGGAAATTCGTCGTGCAAAATGCCGGCGGAGTCGGTCCCGTTGTCGTGGCGTCGGGCGGCGATTTCGGCGATTTCCCGAACGACGGAACGTCCGTTAACCGAGGACTTGTTTTTGCCGATCGCGCGCCCAAGCCGGCGCTGACCGAGGTGAAGAAAGTTTTTGAAACCGTTTCGGCGGCGTATGACGCGCGCGCCGGAATGCTTGTCATAAAAAACAACAATTATTTCAAGACGCTCGACGACGTTGTCGCGCATTGGGAAATTACGGAAACGGGCATTGTTATCGCCTCCGGCGAGTTGAAAAATCTTAACGTAAAACCGCGTGACGAGCGGCGGGTCGCGTTCGACGAAATAAAGAAATTATTGCCGAACCGAAAGCCCGGCGCGTCCTACGCATTGCTTGTTTCGTTCCGTCTTGCGCAAGACGCGCCTTGGGCAAAGGCCGGTCACGAAATTGCCCGAACGCAAATCGGAATCCCGCCGGTGCTGCCGGTGCCGGCGCTTCTCCCGAATTCGCCGGGGCCGTCCGCTTCGGTTTGTAAGGAAGATTCGGATACATATTTCGTTTCCGGTAAAAACTTCTCCGTCGTTTTTTCCAAAAAAACCGGCACGCTCTCGAGCCTCGTTTATGACGGGAAAGAAGTTCTGTCCGACAACGCCGGTCCGTCTTTGAATGTTTATCGCGCGCCGGTCGATAACGATAACTGGGCGCTCGGGCAATGGTTCGGCTGCGGGTTGCACGATTTGAGGCACACCGTGAAAGCCTGTTACGCGGACATCTCCGACCCGCGTGCCGTCCGCATCACGATGCGCGTGCGGACTCAGGGAAAAAACGTGTCCCGCCTCCGAAATTCCGGTGCATCCCGGCGTTTTGTCGTCACCGGTCGCGAACTTGCCGCGAACGATTTGTATTTCGAAACAACGACGACATGGCACGTTTTTGCCGACGGCACGATTTACTCCTCCAATGCGATTGTCGCAGACGGCCCCGGTATCGTAATTCCGAAAATCGGGTTTTTGACGCATCTCAATCCGGCATTAAAAAACGTGAAATGGTTCGGGCATGGCCCCGGCGAAAATTATCCCGACTGCATGACCGGCTCGCGCCTCGGGTTGTTTTCCGCCGCCGCGCAAGACATGTTCACGACTTATGCGCGCCCGCAGGAAACCGGCAATCGCGGCGGCACGCGCTGGGTTGCGCTGACCGACGCTTCCGGCGGCGGCGTGCTTTTCCGGGCGCATACCGTCATGTCGTTCTCCGTGCTTCCGTGGACGCCGCAAGAGCTCACGTTTGCCTCGCACCCGATTGATTTGCCGCCGGCGGACAAACGAATCGTACTTTCGCTCGATGCCGATGTGCTCGGACTCGGCAACGCGAGTTTTGAGCGGGCTTCGTCGGATCCGAACATTGTCCGCGCCGGCAATTATTCGTTCGGCTACATGATCCGTCCGGTGAAATTCACGGACGATCCCGCGCTTGTCGCTTATGCGCGCCCCTTGCCGCCCGTACTTTCGCCGGTGACGATTACGCGCGACGCGAAAAACTTTGTCTCACTTTCCACAAAAACCGACAACGCCGTGATCCGTTTCCGCCTCGACGGCGGCGAGACGCAGATTTACGAAAAACCCTTTGTTTTCGATAAAAGCGGCACGGTTGACGCTTGGGCGGAAAAAAAAGATTTCATTGCCGGCGGGATTGCGACGGAACGTTTCGACCGCAGGCTTGACCGGTCAAAGTGGAAAATATCCGCCGACAGCGTGCAGCCGAACGAAGGCGAGGCGCGTTACCTGATCGACCAAAACCCCGGTACGTATTGGCATACGCAATACGGTCTCTTTTTGGCAAAATATCCGCATTGGATTTTGCTTGATCTGGGCGCCGACGAGAAAGTGAGCGGACTGACTTACCTTGCCCGGCAAGATTATTGGAACGGGCGGATCGCCGAATACTCGGTCGAGGTCAGCAACGACGGAAAACTGTGGCGCGAGGCGGCAAAAGGCCGGTTTGAAAATATCTCTTCCCTGCAGGCTGTTCGTTTCGCCAAAACCGAAAACGTGCGTTACATCCGCCTGAAAGCGTTCAGCGAACAAAAGGGGCAGGATTTTGCCTCGGCCGCAGAGATTGACGTGCTGGCCGAATAAAACGCACGCATTTTTTTGGATTTCCGGCGCAAAAAACAATTGAACGCAGAGGCGAAATCCCTATTTTAAAACCTTCACTTTGACACTTCGAATCGCATGTCGCTTAAACAAATTGTAAAACCGCGTATTCGCGGGTTCATCTGCATCACGGCACACCCCGAGGGGTGTGCGGCCAATGTGCGCGAACAAATCAATTATGTGAAGGCCCAGAAACCGATTAAGGGCGGACCGAAGAGCGTGCTTGTTATCGGTGCCTCCACCGGCTACGGGCTTTCATCGCGCATCGCGGCGGCTTACGGCAGCGGTGCCGCGACGCTCGGCGTCTTTTTCGAAAAACCCTTTGAAAGCGGACGCCCGGCATCGGCCGGCTGGTATAATTCCGCCGCATTCGAGGTGCAGGCGCGCAAAGACGGGCTTTGGGCGCGCTCGGTCAACGGCGACGCTTTTTCCGACGAAATTAAGCAAAAGACGATTGAGATTATCAAAAAGGAGATGCCGAAGATCGACTTGGTCGTCTATTCGCTCGCATCGCCGCGACGCACCGACCCCAAAACCGGCGAAAGCTTCCGGTCTGTTTTGAAACCGATCGGCGCGCCGTTTTCGTCAAAAAATCTCGATACCGACCGCAACGTCGTTGAAGAAGTCACCATCCAACCGGCGGAAGGCGACGACGTGCGCAACACCGTCAAGGTAATGGGCGGCGAAGATTGGGAACTTTGGATGAACGCGCTCGACGAGGCCGGCCTGCTTGCCGAAGGCTGCAACAGCGTTGCGTATTCCTACATCGGGCCGTCCGTAACATGGCCGGTTTACAAAAACGGCACCATCGGTAAGGCAAAAGAAGATTTGGAACGCGCCGCGCGCGCCATTGACGGCCTTTTAAAATTCCATCGCGGGAGGGCTTTTGTTTCGGTGAACAAGGCTGTCGTCACGCAGGCGAGCTCGGCGATTCCGGTCGTGCCGCTCTACATCGCGCTTCTCTTCAAAACAATGAAGGCGAAGAAAATTCACGAAGGCTGCATCGAGCAGATGTATCGGCTTTTCGCGACGCAAATGTATAACGACAACTTTATCGAATTTGACGAAGACGGGCGGGCGCGTGTCGATGATTGGGAAATGCGTCCCGACGTGCAGGAAGAAGTTTTTGAAGAATGGCCGAAGGTCACCGCGGAAAATTTGAACGAGCTCACGGATTACGCCGGCTATCAGTCCGAGTTCCTGAAGCTTTTCGGCTTCGGTTTGCCCGGTATTGATTACGATAAAGAGGTCGAGATTGAGGTCCCCATTCGCGGGGTCTGAGCGCCATGGCGCAAATGACGTCTCCCGCGGAAACCGGCGATGACCGTCCGCACTACGACCATCATGTCGTCGTATTGCCGGACGATATCGACGCCAATAACCACGCGAGTAACATTGTTTACCTTTGCTGGGTTCAAGAGGCCGCCGTCGCACACTGGCAGGCAACGGTGCCGGCGGAAATTGCCGGAACCATGGGCTGGTTTGTTTTGCGCCACGAGATTGATTACAAAAAGCCGGCGTTGCTCGGCGAGAAATTGCGCGTCCGCACTTGGGTCAAAAATATGGGCGGGATCACGAGCGAGCGCCGTTGCATCGTTTACCGCGAATGCGACAATTTGATTTTGGCCCAAGTTTGCACGAATTGGTGCGCGGTGAATCCGGCAACGGCAAAACCGATGCGGATCGATTCACGGCTTCCGATTTTATTCGGCGTCGGGTGAATAAAAAAAACCGCCGGTTTCGCCGGCGGTTTTTTGTTTCGAACAGATTTTATCCGTATCCGAAAAATAATTACGCGGCCTTGCCGGCGGCTTCGAGGTAACCCTTTTCTTTGACCTTCGTGGCTTGCTTGCCGAGACGGTCGCGCAAGTAGTAAAGGCGCGATTTCATCGGGACGGATTCGCGTTCCACGACGATTTTTTCGATGTTCGGGCTGTTGACCGGGAATACGCGCTCAACGCCTTCGCCGTAGGAGATGCGGCGAACCGTGAAGGCTTCGGCGATGCCGGAACCTTTGCGCGCGATAACGATACCGGCGAAAATCTGAACACGCTCTTTGTCGCCTTCGCGAACTTTGGTGTAAACTTTCACGCCGTCGCCGACCTTGAATGTGTCGCGCTTTTTAAGCTGCGATGCGGTGACAGAATTGATGATTTGCTGACTCATTGCGGTTTGTTTGGAAAAGTGGTTTTTTGAATAAGGTCCGGTCTGCGCGCTTTGGTTTTCTCGACTTGTTGTTCGCGTCGCCATTCGGCGATTGCGGCGTGGTCTCCGGAAAGGAGTACCGCAGGAACTTGCAAGCCGCGGAAATCCGCCGGTCGCGTGTACTGAGGAAAGGCGAGGAAGTTGTTGGTGAAGCTGTCTCCGGTCAAGGAATTTTCTTCGCCTAAAACGCCGGGAATTTGGCGGGCGATGCAATCGACCAATACGGCGGCGGCGATCGTGCCGTTGGTGAGTACGTAGTCGCCGATGGAAATCTCGCGCGTCACCAACGTGTCGCGAACGCGCTGGTCGATGCCTTCGTAATGTCCGCTCAGCAGCACGAGGTGCCGGCGCAGGGAAAGTTCTTTGGCGATCGCGTTGGTCAGCGGTTCGCCGTCCGGGCAAAGGTAAATGACTTCGCAATCCGGTGATTTTACGGCATTGATCGCGTCACTGAGCGGTTGCGGGCTCATGACCATGCCGGCACCTCCGCCGAACGGCGTATCGTCCACGCGCCGGCGTTTGTCCGTGCTCCAATCGCGGATGTCGTGGACGAAAATTTCGGGATGCTTGTTTTCCACGGCGCGCCCGAGGATGCTTTCGGAAAAGAATCCTTCGACCATCTTGGGAAACAAGGTGAGGAGATCGATGCGCACGGGATGAGAGAATTAAGAAGTAAGCATTAAGATTTAAGAAGGAAGAAGGGGCGTTGCCGGTGTTACTCGCGTTGCCGGGAGCCTTTTTTTAATTCTTAAATCGTAATTCTTAATTCGTAAAAAAACCGGCGCTGTCCTTACGGAAACAACGCCGGTTTTTTGTAAGATTTTTTTGAAATTACGCCGCAACCGGCGCCGCTTTCTTGGCGCGCTTGATGAGCGACTTTACCGTGTCCGACGGCTGGGCACCGACGGTGAGCCAGTGGGAAACGCGATCAAGATTGATCGTGAGCGGCGATTCTTTGCCACGGGCTGAAGGATTGTAGTTCCCGAGGATTTCGATGAAACGACCGTCGCGGCGGGTTGTGCTTTCGCAAGCGACCACGCGATACATCGGTGCGTGTGTGGAGCCGTGACGTTGGAGGCGGAGGCGAACCATGATGTTAGTTTTTCTGAGTTTTTATATTAAAAGCGGGATCCGGTTTTTCCGGAAGAGTGGGCGAAAAAATGCAGTAAACCGGTTTTGTCAACAGAATTGATTCACGCCGGTTCTTCTCGGCAAGCGGGGTCGGAGGAAATCGGAAAATAATTCGGTGCGGACTCGAAAATTAAGGAAATCCGGATTTGTCAACCGCATTAGATTCGCGCGCGGGTTCGGTGTTTCGGCGGAAAGCCGGCATCCGGGAGGGGGCGGGCGGCAAATAAAAAGACGCAATGTCGCGAAATCGGGTAAACCGACTTTGTCAAACGCATTAAAGCTGCGAGTCTTTCCGTAGGCGGAATATAATTTTGCTTGCGCAACAAACGTTTGTTTCAATTTAACGGTGGCGTATCTTTTTTCCGATGACGCCCCGGTCCGACGATTCCGCACACAATGCCGGAGAACGCCTCCTTGAGGTTGCCGCCGCCCTTTTTGCCCGTTACGGTTTTGACGGACTTTCCGTACGTCAAATTACGACGGCGGCGAACGTAAACCTTGCCGCCGTCAGTTATCACTTCGGTTCGAAGGAGGGATTGTTTCACGCGGTTTGCATGCGTAAGATTCGGGCGTCGAATCGGAAGAAAATCGAGCTTTTGGAGGCGGTCGAGCAAAGCGGCGATGCGACGGTGGAGCGGATTTTGGATGTGTTTGTGCGCCCCACGATTATGATTTTAAGCGTTCCGGATTCCGCAAACTTGCTGATGTCGCGACTGATTATGGCAGAACTGGAAAAACGGGATTCGGCGATTTCCCGGCTTTTCCGCGAAGAGGTTCGTGCGGTTTCAGACCGTTTCGCGGCGGCGATAAAAAAAATTTTGCCGGCGGTTTCCGAGGAATCGATCCGGTGGACGCTGATTTTTCATGCCGGAGCCATGTTGCATACGACGACCGGCGCGGCCTGCCTGTCACTGATCTATCCCGAGTTGAACATTTCCGGCGATACCGGAAATACCATCGAACGCATGGTGAAGTATGCCGCGGCCGGGCTGCGGGCGTTGGGCGCCTGATGCGCCGGCGTTATCGCACCGTGACTTTGAGCGAGAACGTTTTTGCCGGCGGCGTGTTTTTTTCGAACGGACGCAGATAGTGCATGGTGAGCGTGTCCTCGCCGCAATGCGACGCAAGAAAGGTGAATGCGAATTCGCCGGGTGAGCCTGCAATATCTTTTTTAGCCGGCGTGAAAACGTAATCGCCGTTTTCGGCGAGGAGGCTGCCGGCACCTGACGCGCGCTCCCAAGTGAAGCCCGTTGTCGGGTTGCCGGGCAGCACGAGTCGCAACGTGTCGCCACGGTTCAGGGTGACGGCACCGGATTCGTCGGTCGTTTGAACGACGACGGTTTTCGGTTTGTCGTCATGCACGGATTTCGGCGGCGGGCAAAATATCATGCAACCTGCAAGCGCGAGCGGGAAGAGCAGGGGAAGCGAAAATCGAGCGGCGGTATTCATTCAATTATTTTCGCTTTCTCTTATGCGCGATTGCCGGTTTTTGCAAACCGGGAGTCGTTTCGGACTTTTTTTAACAATCGTAACGGATTGCTTCCTTTCGTGTTTCTTCTTTCCCGGGAATTGTTTTCCTCGCCGGGATAATGTCACTTGCTCAATCCGTAATCAATGAAACCCGCACGCTTTCGAAAGAACTCGGAAAAATGCGATTCGGCGCGCCGGTCGGTTACGTTTACAACCCGCTCGATTATGCCGGCAATATTCACGAGGAATACATCGCACGCTACGCAAACGGGAAAAAACGGGCGATTTTTTTGGGCATGAATCCCGGCCCGTTCGGCATGGCGCAAACCGGCGTTCCGTTCGGCGAGATCGACGCGGTGCGCGATTTTTTGGGGCTCTTCGGGTTGGTCGGGAAGCCGGCAAAAGAACATCCGAAGCGACCGGTGGACGGTTTCGGCTGTAAGCGTTCCGAAGGGAGCGGGCGCCGGCTTTGGGCGTTGGCGAAAGAGCGATTCGGCACGGCCGAGAATTTCTTTCGCGAACATTACGTGCACAATTTTTGTCCGCTCCAGTTCGTGAGCGATTCCCCGACCGGGAAGAACTTGGTGCCCGAGGATTTGTCGCCGGAAGAGTTGCGCCGGATAAATGCGCTGTGCGACGAATTCTTGCGTAAGCTTGTCAACATTTTGGAGCCGGCATTCCTTGTCGGCGTCGGCGCGTTTGCCGAGAAACGCGCGACGGAGGCGCTCGCAGGCATGCCGGTGCGCGTGTGCCGGATCTTGCACCCGAGCCCGGCAAGCCCGATCGCGAATCGCGGATGGTCGCCGGCGGCAACGGCTGCGCTCGAAGCGGCCGGCGTTTGGTAATCCGTTTTTAACCTTTTGTAATATCTTAATGAATACAGCAGACGATTCGTTTTCGACGGCGGTTGACGCCATTATTGCCAAGGATCCCCGGTTTGCCAAAGGCGCTTATTATTTTGTGCGCATGGGGCTCGATCATACGGTGAAAAAAATTCAAAAGGAGAAACGCGCGCGTCCGAAAAACATGCCCGGGCACCACGTTTCCGGCAGAGAATTGCTCGACGGGATTCGCGAATTGGCGATCGAGCAATACGGGCCGATGGCTTACACGCTTTTTCGCCGGTGGGGGCTTTCGGTGAGCGACAATTTCGGCGAAATCGTCTTCAACTTGGTGGAGGCCAAAATCCTCGGTAAGACCGAGAATGACAGGCAGGAAGATTTTAACGGCGGGTTTTCGTTCGAAGAAGCGTTTGTCGTGCCGTATTTGCCGGCGAAAAGTTCCCGTCGCGCTTCGACGAAGAGCGAGAAAAAATCGCCGCCGCCGGCAAAGCCGAAACGCCGCCGGAAAACGGTAAAGTGACCCTCGCCGAAAGGCGCGTTCGGGGTCCCGTTTTTGCGCGACTTCGCTCATAAAATTGATTTATCGAAAAAAAACAACTTTTCCGCCGCCCCATGAAACACCAGCAAATCGACCAATTCGCCGCCCGCCTCGCCGCCGACACGCGCGCCTCCGTTTACGGCGGCACGAAGGCCGGTTATGACGCCCGGTTGCGCTCGCTCACGGCGGCTTATCCGGTGCCGGATCGGTTGCGCCGGCTCGCCGGTGAAATCAAGCAGCACACAGTCGAAAATCTCGACAAATACTTGCCGGCGGTCGAAGCGAAGCTCGTCGAAAACGGCGCGCAAGTTCACTGGGCGAACGACGCCGGCGAAGCCTGCGCGCACGTTTTGCGCATCATGCGCGCACGCGCCGCGACTAAAATCGTGAAGGCGAAAACGATGGTCAGCGAAGAAATCGGGCTCGCGCCTTACTTGGAAAAAGAGGGCATCGAGTGCCTCGAAACCGACCTCGGCGAATTTATCATCCAAATCGACGGCGACCACC